>JAATGO010000101.1 GCA_015654605.1 Betaproteobacteria bacterium | reverse complement strand
GTCCGGTATAGCCACTGTCAGCCAACAGGCTAACTCCTTCACCATCAGCTTCACTCCACTTGGCAAAGCACGAATGCACAGCATGCCATTTCGGAAAATCACTGGGGAACTCGCCATTGACAACCTGTACGCAGTAGGTACAACACTGCACACCATACTTCGTAAAGGTCAACTGTTCTCGGTTTGGTTCGTCACCGAGCCTGTTCCAATAAGTCTCGAATCTGCTCGAATTGCTTTCGCTTTATGTCACTCGAGTATCTCTTTTTACGTATCCCACTGTTAGCTCACTTATTCTCAAGATCGTGAACCGGATCTAAGGGGAAAAGCAGTGATTTTTAGATGGTTTTCGGTAGAGAATACCCCGGAACTTACGAGCGATTTTTTATGCCATTTACCCAGGATTTTGCTGGTAATTTCGTTGTGTTGGTAATGTCATCCGCACGTTCATACAACGCTTGAAAATCCAGATTGGGGCGTTTTTTGAAGGCGATTGCCACGACATTTCCTTCATGGACTTCTGGAAGAGAAATCACGTAATCAAAGGCAAAACGTATAGCTTTTAGATTTTTTTCATAACTGGGATGATCGCCAAACAAGTTGACAGTCATGATACCTGTGTCGCTCAGACTGTCGTGGCAGGCACAATAAAACTCAGCACTGTCCAACACAGGACCACGTGCGGTCGCGTCGTAAAGATCAACCTGCAAGGCGTCGATGCGGTTGTGTATGGCATCATTAACGATGAAATCCATGGCATCGGCTTCGATGATCGTAAGTCTCTCGTCTTCTGCCGGCAGCTTGAACATGCTATTGCAGATGGCAATAACAGCAGGATTTAATTCTACGGCGGTAACATGCGCTTGCGGAAATTGCCTATAACAGAATTTGGTTAGTGCTCCCGTTCCTAAACCAAGTTGCACAATATATTCTGGCTGATGATTGAATAACATCCAGCTCATCATTTGTTGCGCATATTCCAGTTCGATGGCATCGGGCTTACGTATGCGCATGGCTCCCTGTACCCATTCAGTACCAAAATGCAGGTAACGTACCCCATCTTGTTCTGATAGGGTGACGGGGGCAAATTTGGGTTTGCGTGCTAGTTTGCTTTCGGTAGCGTGACTGCGTCTGGGGCCGGATTTCTTATTGGCTTCCGCTTCAATGGATTTTCGTTTGATAAGCATGGTATAGCATGGCATGTATTCGAATAGACGAATCATACCTTGCTTCAGGGGCTTATTACATTATTTGGCTGAGTACTTTGTTAAGATAATGCAGGCGCATACTGTATGTACATCTTCTTATTGATCAGTCCTGTGTGCATTGTTTGCGTGATCATTGCTTGTATATCCACACATCCATTCATTAACTGCAGGGTTTGCCATGATCAGGACGCAATGATTTGTTTTTGGCTTCTGCTTCGGTCATGTATTCCCCTTTTTTCGTGGTGCCATAAAAGCGGGTACCTGGGCAGTGGTATACCCCTGTCGATAGATTCGCCCATACTTTGTCTGATCCACCACCACTACGAGAGGGAATGACAGGGCCAGGTCCTCGTAATAAGGTGGATTTCGTTGGCGGGATGGAGGGAGCCATTGGTACGGCGGGTACAGCGTTGGCAGTGGGACTAGAACCAGAATTAAGGTTAGGACTTGTTGGTGCCGAATTTGTTGTTGCATACCATTCTTGAACGCCTTTATGTCCACGGCATGCGCCTCTTTTGTTGGCTCCAGAATAGTAGGTGCCATCTTTACATAAACCGGTTGATCCTGTAGGTGCAACACTTGGAGCGGCAAAAGAGGACAGTGCCGTGAGCGAGTTGATGAAAAGTGCAGATGCAATGAGTATTTTCATTATTTTCTCCTTAAAGGCCATGTGGCAGTATTTATGATTGCGCTACTTCTCTCAAGTTCATCACTGCATTCAAGTTATATTGGTGCGGGGAAATGTTGTTGCGAATGGGTAATGGTATGTCGGCGTGGTGAGCATGAAAGCAAGGCTTTGTCTCAAGCGGAGAGAAGAAAATGAGGGAATGTTATAGTCGCTATTATTTAGATGTGCAGTATTATTTTTGCAAGATGATGTGCATTATCGTGTTAAAACGCATCTCATCCTATTGATGTAATACATTCTAGTAACAACACAAATTACACAGGCTAATAGTTGAAAAAAACATGACACGTTTAAGTGCAGAAAAGTCCTCCTTTCAAAAAGTATCTCAGATCGTTCGCAAGGATGTTGAACCTGTAGTACAACACATTGATGGATTACCTGAATCCGATATTCTGACCCCTTCAGAGCGTTATGCCGAATTGTTCGTTGCTGTACAGATGTCACGGGTATTTGCTGATGGAAAAACGTTTGTGGACT
>JAATGO010000030.1 GCA_015654605.1 Betaproteobacteria bacterium | reverse complement strand
TTTGGTTGGGGGCTGCATACTGTCGATGTCCAGATGAATTTCTAATCTGGATAGAACAATTTCTTGGTGAGATGGCATTTCTACCTGGACGAGCCATGATGTGCGCCCATGCCATTAACGTGGAGAGTATCAAATATCCATATGATGGATATTATTGATTGAGTGATAACACCATCCATTTATCATATTTTGTTCTCGAGGCGCATTACCCGCAGTGGATGCGTGCAAGTTGTTGGGGTGTACAATGAGAAGGCCAGCAGTGTGTGCTATTTAATTTTCATATATGACATAGACTGAATAGTAGACATGCCTGAAAGGGTTCTATTTTCGATAGAGGGGAAAGCGGCATATCCATCTGATTTTCTCCTGATCTTGAGCTTGGCTTCAGAGTAAAATGTTACTTATCTTAATCTGATGAGGAGTGATGATGGCAGAAGCTGTATTGAAGTCCGTGCAGTGTATTTCTCCTGCTGGTCTACACTCCATGGCATATAAAGAATGGGGCGATCCATATAATCCTAAAGTATTGTTATGCGTACACGGAGTCACACGTGTCTCAGATGACTTTGATTATCTAGCTCAGGCGTTGTCTGGAGAATACCGCGTAGTATGTCCTGATGTTGTTGGTCGAGGGCGTTCTTCTCATTTGTTGGATCCTCAATACTATGTTATCCCACAATATGTGAGCGACATTGTAACTCTGTTGGCTCGACTTAATGCAGAAACATTGCATTGGTTTGGTACTTCCATGGGCGGACTAATTGGGATCGCGCTGGCTTCTTTACCTGGTAACCGCATTAGCAAGTTACTCTTGAATGACATTGGACCCTCTATTAATGCGAACGCACTGGCGCGTATTGGAGAGTATATTGGTCAGAACGTGCAGTTTAATAGCTTTGCTGAAAGCGTTCAGTATATCCGCGCGATTTCAGCACCATTTGGTGAGCATACGGACGGAGAATGGGAAAAATTGGCTGCAGATGTCATGAGACAAAATGAGAGTGGTAAATGGGTGCGCCATTACGATTTAGCATTGGCAGCACCATTTGCATCAGTAACTCCTGAGCTTGTAGGGCAAGGGGAAAGAATGTTGTGGGCGGCATATGATGCGATTCGATGCCCAACCTTGCTAGTGCGTGGTCAGCAGTCGGATTTACTGTTGCCAGAAGTAGCACAGGCGATGACCCAGCGTGGGCCGCGAGCAAAATTGATCGAGTTGCTAAATGTTGGGCATGCCCCCACATTTATGCATGCAGACCAGATTCAGATTGCCAGGGAGTTTTTTCTTGGTGATGGTAAGTAAAAATAGTGTAGAAACCAAAGGAGTGATGATAATGGCGATTCAACGTTTGCACGTCGGAGCGAGACTTTCTGAAGTGGCCATCCACAATAATACGATTTACTTGGCAGGACAGGTTGCGGATGATACTACGCATAACATTACCGGACAGACACAAGAGGTCCTTTTCCATATCGATCGACTGCTGGCAGAAGCTGGTAGTGACAAAACACAAATTTTATCGAGCCAAATTTATCTGGCGGACATCAAGGATTTTGCTGAAATGAACGCGGTCTGGGATAAATGGGTTGCCGCTGGGCACACCCCTCCGCGAGCAACAGTTGAAGCAAAGCTTGCACGCCCTGAACTATTGGTAGAGATTGTTATCGTTGCAGCAAAGAAGTAGGCATTCATGGTTTCTGTTGTCGCTAACGAAGAAGAACGTTCTGCTGCTCTGGTGACCGGCTTGATTGCCGAGGATCGTGCTCGCGTACTGAAAGCATTGGCACAGGTGGAACCCATTTATGCAGGGAAAATCATTCCTTCCGGGCAGGATGCATTGCAATTCGTCTGTGGCGTGGTCAGTATACTCGCGGCATTAAATGTGGATGCAGAGACACGGATTGCTGGCTTGCTATTCGAATTACATATTCTTGCACCGTTAGAAGATATACGCATAGAAGAACGCTACGGCAAGGAAATCTCTGATCTGGTAGATGGCGTGCGTCAGTTGATGCGTTTTCACTCATTGACTTTTCCTCAACCACAGGAAGTGTTGCGCGGTAAAAACTCAGGACAACGTGCTGCAGCGCAGGCAGAGACCTTGCGCAAGATGTTGTTGGCAATGGCAAGTGACATGCGCGTTGTGTTAGTACGCCTGGCTTCACGTGTGGCAACCTTACGTTATTTTGCCGAAAAAAAACTGGAAAATGAAGCGACTCAACAATACGCACGTGAGACTTTTGATTTGTATGCGCCGTTGGCGAATCGTTTAGGCATCTGGCAATTAAAGTGGGAGCTGGAAGATTTGTCATTCCGCTTTTTGGAGCCGGAGGCATATAAGCGGATCGCCAAGATGTTAGAAGAAAAACGGGTTGAGCGTACTGAATTCGTGGAAAAGGCGATTACCAGATTGCGCTCAGAGTTGGCCGCAGCAGGCATCAAGGCGGAAGTGTCGGGGCGCCCCAAGCACATCTATAGTATTTGGAGCAAGATGCAAGGTAAGGATCTTGATTTCTCAGAATTGTATGATGTGCGCGCATTTCGTGTCATTGTCGACGATGTCAAGACGTGTTACACCGTGCTGGGTATCGTACATAATATCTGGACGCCAATACCGGAAGAGTTTGACGACTATATTTCTCGTCCCAAGCAAAATGGCTATCAGTCTTTGCATACGGTGGTGGTTGCGGAGGATGGACGGGCATTGGAAGTACAGGTGAGAACGCAAGACATGCATCACTTTGCAGAATATGGTGTTGCAGCACATTGGCGCTATAAGGAAAGTGGAGGCTCTAATTTTTCAACACAAAAATACGATGAGAAAATTGCCTGGTTACGGCAATTGCTGGCCTGGAAAACAGAAGTTTCTGGCGCTGTGGTGGAGCAGGAAGAGGCTCGTCGCGACTGGGTTGAAAAACTGAAATCTGCTTCGCTCGACGAACGCATTTATGTGTTGACACCGCAAGCACGTGTCATTGAGTTACCTAATGGTGCTACACCAATTGATTTTGCTTATTATCTGCATAGCGATGTTGGTCATCGTTGCCGAGGCGCCCGTGTAGATGGTGTGATGGTTCCACTGAATACGCCATTGAAAAATGGTCAGACTGTTGAAATTATTACTGTCAAAGGTGGGCAGGGAGGAGTCCCTGGTGCGGCAGGACCTTCGCGTGATTGGCTCAGTCCTGGTTACGCGGTAAGCGCTCGTACACGATCTAAGGTAAGAGCGTGGTTTAATGCCATTGAGCAGCAGGAAACGCTTGCGCAAGGTCGTGCTGTGTTGGAAAAAACCTTGCAACGTGAAGGTAAAACGGCGGTCAATCTGGAGGAGCTGGGACACAAGCTCGGTTTTTCCAAGGTAGATGATTTATTTCTCTCCTTGGGCAAAGACGAACTCAGTCTGCGCTTGGTAGAGCAGGCTCTGCACGAAGGGGAAACCGATAAAAAACCAGAGATTGATGAAGCAGCGATTACCCGTAAAAGTCGTGCCTCAAGTATTGTGCAGGGTGCTCAGTCGGGGGTGTTGGTCGTCGGGACAGAAGGTTTACTGACGCAGTTGGCACGCTGTTGTAAGCCGGCGCCGCCGGATGTGATCGTTGGTTTTGTCACGCGAGGAAAGGGTGTTTCCATACATCGGCTGGCTTGCAAAAATTTTCTGGAGATGAGTAGTAAAGCTCCAGAGCGCGTGATTCAAACAACTTGGGGTTCTCCAGCAAAAGAAACCGTTTACCCCGTCGATATTTTTGTGTTGGCAGATGATCGCCAGGGGTTATTACGTGACATTTCAGAAATTTTCTTACGCGAGAAAATTAATGTTATTGGGGTGAGTACGCAAAGTATAAAAGGTATGGCACGGATGGCTTTTACAGCAGAAATAGGTGCTACGGCACAATTGCAAAAAGCACTGACGATTATTCGTGATGTGAAAGGCGTTCAAGAAGCACGACGCCAATAAATCGCAGCTATTTTTTCTTGCTCTGGATTACGAATGGAGTCATGCGACGTATCCGGCGTAAGGAGAACTGGCCTGGGCAGCGAATTAAATATGAGGGCGCACTAGGCAAAAGCAGAAAATCCTTTTATAATCTCGCTTCTTTAGGCGCGTAGCTCAGCTGGTTAGAGCACTACCTTGACATGGTAGGGGTCGTTGGTTCGAGT
>JAATGO010000391.1 GCA_015654605.1 Betaproteobacteria bacterium | reverse complement strand
TTGGCCAGTTCATCAGCAATATCAAGTGGCAACAAATCACGTCGTGTTGACAACACCTGTCCAAATTTGACAAAAATGGGACCGAGATCCTCAATCGCCTTACGCAAACGTTCGCCACGGGGAGCAGATAAATCACGCCAGAAAAAAAATAGTCGAATTAATCGGGCTATACGCGGTGTATGAAATCCTGATGTAGCAAGCTCATCGAGCCCATATCGAATCGCTACGCGCAATATTTTAAATAACCGTACTGAACGTAGCAACATTAATGTCTCTCCAACTTGTCGATGCGCTTGGTAATGCGCTCTATGCTATCCCGTAATTGCACCACCTCTGCACTAAACTCCCTCACCTTTTGCGGATGCAGCAGCATTGCCCGTTCATCGCGGAAATATTCCACCAGATTATCAAGCAGGCTGGTATGCACTGCCTTCACCGTTGCCAATGCTGTTTTAACACCAGAAACGGCACGCACAGCAGCAATATCCCCCACCCATTTACTGATATCATCTTCAGCATCCCAATGCACGGTGCGGCTGATCTGCGCAAGCGTATTGGCAAAATCAGCATCCCCTTCGATCTTGACATAAGATATGGCACGTTCCTGATTAGCCGCAATCAATGGCAGATCGCTCAGCTTGCATTGAAGCGTAACATTGACGTCAGCATCATCGGGGACAGATTCAAATAAGTCATCTTGTGTCACGCGCAAACATAATTGAAAAGCCCCTGTGTCAAAGCGTACCGTTCTACCACGATAACGTGTCAACAAACGACGTGCAGCCGGCTCTTGCTCAAGCAAATGATTAATCACTGCAGGAATAGGACGTACTAAAGAAGAAACACGCATTGGAACCATTGGAACCTGTTAACAATTAATCGAAAATGATCAGGTCAACCATTCAGCACAGTATAGTGACCCATAGTCTGACTACAACGGCCTCAAGTTTAACAGTTTGCCAAGACAAGAGCACAAAAAGACATCTCACTCATGAGATTTGCTGTATACCTGCCAACAACCACACTCCAGTACCATCCGGCACATTTGTCGACCTCGTTAGACTCCATATTTCCATGAATGGTTCTGCGGATGCCTCCGGCACCTCTTTCACCAAACCGCTCAGCGCTACTACAGCAAGATAATATTGATCGTGGCGCTCAATGCCCAATAACTCCCCATTGATTTGCACTATATCCGTATTATTTTCTGACACTTCACGCCTTTGCAATTGCTGATTCAATTCGACAAACATTTCCTGGGTTGTCAGTTCACTGATGCGTTGTACATTTCTGCGGTCCCAAGCCGCCTGCAAGTGGACAAAGTTCTTCTTGCACTCCTTGATAAAAGTATCTCTATCAAAACCATCAGGAAGATCGCTCGGGATACCTTCCCATCCTTGCAGCAAGAAAACTGGAATCTGCAATCCTGCAGGAGCAATACGCGCTGTAGATTGCATCCATGGTGATGCAACACACTGCGCCTCTGTAGCATCATCATTGTCAACAGCGCTAGTAGTCTTATGGTCGCCACGCATTCTGTTTAGAAAAAACACGATGCCGCAAATAAGCACCAAAAACACTAGCAGGTATCCTGAAGTATTGTTCATTCCGAGATGTGATAATAGTATGCCTAGCCCAAAACCTAACCCAATAATCCCTCTTGAAGCGCGTGACAATGCTCCTACTCTGAGCGATGTGACATAAACATACCTCTGAATAGTACTGGAGAGTGATAGACGACCAGAAGATGACCAATCGATGGACTCTGAAGCCATACCACGACCGTGATATAACGAATAATAAGATAGAGCATGGCCTTCCCGCGCTTGTGCATCGGATAGCCTTGGTAACATTGTCGTGAACATGAACATCGCAAAAATCCACGATCTTTTCATATCATCTCCCGTTTCACATGCTCATTGCATCTTTGCACATGTTTCTTCATACCAAGGCACAACCAGACACAATAGCCTGCTACAACTTGAATCCCGTATGCAAAGCAGCAACACCAGCCGTCAGATTAAAACACTCCACACGATCTAGACCTGCACTTTGCATCATCTGCTTCAGTGTTTCCTGATCAGGATGCATTCGTATTGACTCTGCCAGATAGCGATAACTCTCTGCGTCATTGGCAATTTTCTTGCCTAACCACGGCAATACCGAAAAAGAATACACATCATATGGTTTCTGCAATGGCGCTGGCACCTTAGAAAATTCCAATACCAGCAACTTTCCACCTGGCTTCAACACACGTTGCATCTCTGCCAAAGCAACGTCTTTATGTGTCATGTTACGCAAACCAAAGGCGACAGAAACGCGGTCAAAATAACCATCGGGAAATGGCAATTTCTCTGCATCGCATAATGCGGTGGGAATAAGCAGACCCTTATTTAATAATCGGTCGCGACCAACCCGTAACATCGATTCATTAATATCCGTCAACCACACCTCACCTGCAGTACCAGCCTGCTTGGCAAATACTTTGGCGAGATCGCCCGTACCACCAGCAATATCAAGCACCTTGAATCCTGGACGCACTGCTGCCTGTGCGATGGTGAACGCTTTCCACATACGATGAAGACCCACCGACATCAAATCATTCATGACATCGTATTTCGCTGCCACAGAGTGAAACACCTCTGCAACTTTGTGTACCTTGTCTTCTTCAGGAATGGTTTGATAGCCAAAATGCGTGGTATTGGTCATGGGAATACAGATATCCGTTGATTGAATGTACATTAT
>JAATGO010000079.1 GCA_015654605.1 Betaproteobacteria bacterium | reverse complement strand
CACCCACTTCCAGAGAAAGCTCCTGCCGAGACAACGAAAGACGCTCCTAGCAGCGATGCCAATAGTGATGTCAATAGCGCCTTGATTTCTCTAGTACAGACATTTGTACAAACCATCGCCAACACCTCCAAGGGAGCGCCAACGTGAGCGACAAACTCAGCGCTGTTCAGGCACATATCACTGGCGTTGAAAGTTTAGAAACTGTCGTCAGCGCCATGCGAGGAATTGCTGCCGCACGCTCACGGGAAGCACAACATCGACTTGCCGGGATTCGTGCCTGTGCAGAAATTATCGGTACTGCTATTAGTGATGCCTTGATACTGGAAGCTGATAAAAGAGCATCCTCCTCTATATCATCACCTACCGCACATCACGCTAATATGCATGGTAATGCACATGACAATACCAGCCGAGGCAATGCAGAATTGATCATTGTGTTTTGCACAGAACAGGGATTCGTGGGAGGATTCAACGAACATATCATTAGTAGTGCCGCCCATAGCACACCACACAATACCGCTCATAACAAAACCCCTCCAGCAACATCTGATGCCGTACCTGCAGTCGATACCCTCAAAGCAAGCACAGTAAAATCTTCCGCAGCCTATTTCATCATCGGCACACGTGGCCTGGTCGCCGCAAAACAGCATGGGCTCAATGTAATCTGGTCAGCGCCTATGGTTGCTCATGCCGATGAAGTACCTGCCTTGGCAGACCGCATTACCGAATCTTTATATGCGCAACTCGATAGTGGCCATTTTTCCAGTGTGTATATGACGCATGCTATGCCGCATGCAGCAGAAAACATTGATGCGGTGGATCATGCTCTACTTCCCTTGGATTTTGGGCGCTTTGCCAAAAGCAAACGCCGTTTTGCTCCACTCGTGACACTTCCCATACAAACTCTGCTCGCCAAATTGGCCGAAGAATATATTTACGCGCAATTATGCGAAGCGATCATGCTTTCCTTCGCAGCTGAAAACGATGCCCGCATGCATGCCATGGTCGCTGCACGCACCAATGTACACAATACTCTAGATCGTTTGATTGGTGATTTTCAACGCCTGCGGCAAGAAGAAATTACCGCAGAAATCGTTGAACTCTCCGCTGGTAGTGTCGCCAGTGAAAAACCACGGAAAGCGCGTCATCCTAAGCAAGTTCAATAACATGAACTTGCTGCCGCTCAAGTACATGGCACATCATCGCTTCTTACCCTAAAAAAATACAAAGGTTACGGTATATTCATTTTTCTTAAATAGGTGCTAAATCGAACCTGCTTTTGATAAAGATATAGAGGCTCGATTACTTGCTTCAGCATTAGCTCGGCTAGATGAAATTCCTCTTCGACTCATTGAAACAGATAGTTATGATAGTCCATGGCACGAACTAGCTTCGTCAAATACTCTGAGACAAGAAATGAAAATAGTACCTGGATTCACTGAAGAGATGAAAAATCTTGCAAATAAAGCTCTCGATACGCGCTCACTCAAGCAAAGAAAACAATAACAACACCACAAATATCAACAAGCTCGGATGAGTGAGAGTTTATTTGATATCTTTTTTTATTTAAAAAATAAACTTTTACTCATCCTAATAGTAATAGTTTATGCGGAAACTTGGTCAATATAATAAAAATAGGCATAGCATATTATTTGACTGAAGCGCCGCATATTCACTTTCTCATAAATATTGTTTCGAACTACAAACACTATACAACGTTTTATTGTGCAATTACGACAACTATCCTCAGTTAGAACCAGAAGCCGCTTTCGCTGCACGATAAACTGTGGATAGATTCTATCGGCATATATCTCAACTCCGCACGCCCCTAACTCTTACGTACATTAAACCGACCAACCGCCATCAATCATATGAATTGCACCTGTGGTAAAACCGGATTCATCTGATCCCAGATACACTGCCAGTGCCGCGATTTCCGTGGTACGTCCAATTCTACCCATCGGTTGACGGGCAACGAATGCGGCTTCCACTTCAGCCAATGGTATTCCATTTTCCTTAGACTGTTGTTCCATCCGCTGATGTAATGAAGGTGACTCGACCGTTCCTGGACAAATCGCGTTACAACGAATACCTTGTTTGACAAAATCAGCAGCGATGGATTTTGTCATGCCAATCACCGCAGCTTTTGACGCACCATAGGCAAATCTCTGCGGAACACCTTTCACGCTGGAAGCTGCTGATGCCATATTAATGATGCTGCCATGCCCTCGTCTCAGCATCTGAGGTAAAAATGCTTTAGTCATGTGAAACATGGCCCCGGCATTTAGTTCAAAAGAAAAAT
>JAATGO010000290.1 GCA_015654605.1 Betaproteobacteria bacterium | reverse complement strand
TCCGTTTTTTGCTCGGGATCGCGGAAGCAGGATTTTATCCAGGCATCATCTTGTACTTGAGCTACTGGTTTCCTGCTCGTTTCCGAGGGCAGGCAACAGCTGTTTTCGTGATCGGGATCGCTTTGTCTGGAGTGATTGGTGCGCCGTTATGTGGCTGGATCATGAATCACATGACTGAGTATCCACTTTTTAAGAACTGGCAATGGTTGTTTCTGTTGACGGGGTTGCCTGCAGTATTGCTTGGTTTCTTCACCTTCTATTATCTTGACAACGGGCCTAATACGGCCAAATGGCTCTCCATAAAAGAAAGTGCTATGGTCGTAGAAGATTTGGCGAAGGAAACAGCAAAGATTACATCGCACAGATTGATTGATGCATTCGTCAATGGCAAGGTCTGGGCGCTGGCAATGATCAATTTTTCTATCGTAGTGTCGTTGTATGGCGTTTCATTTTGGCTGCCACAGATTGTTAAGAATCTGGGCATCAACAACACCTTTAACAATGGTTTGATCGTTGCTATTCCATCAGCCTTAGCCGCTATTTCTATGTGGGTGGTGGCAAAGCATTCTGATCGGACTGGTGAGCGTCGATGGCATGTTGTCGGATGTGCATTGGTGTGTGCCTGTGGCCTGCTGATCAGCGCATTTTTTAATGACAATACTTATGTGTCATTGATCGGATTATCTTTGGCGATGATGGGGGTGCTGACAGGATTTGCTATTCTGTGGACGATACCAGGTTTGCTATTGTCAGGCACTGCTGTGGCGGCTGGTCTTGCGCTGATTACCACCGTTGGTAATCTTGGTGGCTACGTTGGCCCTTACTTTGTCGGTTGGGTGAAGGAGTATTTTGGGCATATCGAATATGCGTTGTTCTGCTTTGCTGCGATCGCTGTCGCTGGCGGGATTGCAACGGCCTTGTTGCCGGGTATCGCACGAAGTCGTACTAGCGCAGCCACTACAGCGTTAAATGGAATCAAGGAGGCATGATGCATGTGGAGGACGGTCATTTGCGATCGATTATTCCTGCTGGTGCATGTGATACGCATGCCCATGTCATTGCAAAAAAGGGCTACCCTTTTTGTTCGGAGCGCAGCTATACGCCAGATCCGGCACCAGAAGACGCGTATATTTCTATGCTCGATCATTTTTTTATGCGATTCGGTGTACTGATTCAAGTCAGTGTATATGGGACTGACAATCGTTATTTGACTAAGGTATTACAGCGACATCCAGAGCGACTACGAGGTATTGCAGTGGTAGATACGGATGTCGATGACGCAGAGTTAGCGCGATTGCATGCTTGCGGTGTACGAGGGATTCGTATCAACGCCTTGTTTGGTGGCGCGTCGAGACTGCATGACATGGAAGCTTTGGCGAAACGAATTGCTCCTTATGGATGGCATATTCAGTTATATCTAGATCCCACACTATTGCGGCAGATGACGGATCGCTTGAGTCGGTTGCCTTGCCCTGTTGTTTTAGATCATATGGCACATATATCTGTCGAGGAAGGTCTTTCTGGAACAGGATTTCGTGCGTTATTACATATTGCCCAGGCTGATCATGTTTGGGTCAAGTTATCTGCAGCAAATCGCATTAGTAAGCGTGTCGATTTTTCCGATACCACGATATTTGCTCATGCCCTGATCGAGAACGGTGCGGATCGGTTACTCTGGGGAAGTGATTGGCCACATGTGGCGTGCAGCGTACAGCCAGATACTGAAATGTTGGTCAATTTGATCGAACAATGGATGCCAGAATCAGAGATAAGAAATCGCATCCTGGTTTCCAATCCATCTCGTTTGTATGGTTTTGATGGGGCAAAGAATTAGCGAGGGAATGCATAGTTGCTCCTGAGTTAATCGATGCATGAGCGCATAGGCTCGTGCCAATACTTCGGCAACGAGTTCGTTACTACTGCCGGCAGTAATCATCATAGATACGTTCGAATGTGTCGCGCGTACGCATGGGTGTTGCGCTATAGCCGATGGTATGCATTTTGATCATCAATCCTTCGTTTTCCAGTTGAATCAGCGCGGCTCTGATCAAGGTTTGCAACCTCCTTAACTTCCTAACTCCCGAATTCTCGAGCAACGGCATTTCGGACACGTCATCGCCCAAAGCCCAAAGGCAGGCGCGGTGAAACTGTGGGGGCGAGCAGTTTGTTCTACGTCTGCAAAAAAGTGACGGTCTTTTCAATCGGCAGACATTTTTTCTTTAGAACTTGTGGCTTGACGTGGTGATACAGCCAAGGTAGGATATATCAAATCGAATTTCCGATCGGATCTTTTAATGCAAGAAAATACAGTCACCATTCGTCCTGAAGAAGCATTGCAGGTAGGTATTGAGGTCTTAAAGCGTGCCGGAGCCTCCGAGGAGAATGCGAGGATTCAGGTCGATTTATTATTGGAAGCAGAGTTACGAGGGCGCTCTTCACATGGGTTGTTGCGGTTGCCGCGTATCGTTGAGCGTATTCGTAGCGGTGTGATTGATCCGCTTACACAAGGCAGCTTCACCTGGCGTGGTGAGGCATTATTGGAAGTTGACGGGCTGCGAGGGATGGGGCCTGTGGTTGCTTTTGCTGCACTGAAACATGCTTGTGCCAGAGCCACAAAGACTGGCATTTCTGCTTGTGTTATTCGTAACAACAATCACATTGGCATGCTGGCGTTATACGCGGAGCGCGTGGCAAGCCAAGGACAAGCCATCATTGCTTTGAGCACCAGTGAAGCTCTGGTGCATCCATGGGGTGGGCGGCAAGCGATGCTGGGGACTAATCCGATTGCGATTGGCGTTCCAGCACTACCAAATCCCTTTGTGTTGGACATGGCAACCGGCCTGATTTCGATGGGGCAGATCCATGATTACGCACATCGGCAATTACCATTACAACCCGGCTGGGCACTCGACGCGCAAGGTAATCCAACGACTGATGCCGTGGCCGCTAAAGCGGGTGCCATTGCGCCATTCGGTCAAGCCAAGGGGTATGCACTTGGCCTGGCGTTTGAAGTGCTGGTCGGCAGTCTGACTGCATCGGCGCTGGGTCGTGATGTGCAGGGGACACTTGATTCGGTGAATGTGTGCAATAAGGGTGACATTTTCATCGTCATTGAAACCGCATCTTCGGACATGATCGGTAACGTGTCGGCTTACCTAGAGGCATTGCGCGCTTGCGCACCTGCTGATCCGGCATCGCCTGTCGTTGTTCCAGGGGATGGCGCACAAAAACGGCGTACAAAAAATATGGAGCAAGGCTTATCCGTTGCTGCAGATGTGTGGAGCACTTTGCGCACGCTGGCCACATAACAACATAACCAAGAGGAAGACAATGACGCAGTTATTTGGAGTAATGCGCACACCACGCGCCATATTGTTCGGTGATGGGCAACGTCACGCCATCGGTAAGGTCGCTGCTGAAATTGGCAAGCGGGTGCTGGTGTGTACTGATCAGCGATTTGCCGCATCAACTGAAATGAATGAGATTCTCAGTAGCCTGGAGAGCACTGGAGTGAGCGTACAGATATTTGATGGTACCCAACCAGAGTTACCAGTGACTGGTGTCTACGAGTGTGTGGAGCAATTTCGTTCCTTTGACCCAGATGTCGTGATTGGTCTTGGGGGTGGTAGTTGTATGGATTTGGCAAAACTGGTTAGTCTGATGTTAAAGCATGGTGGTCCGCTTGATCAGTATTACGGCGAGTTCAAAGTTCCTGGTCCAATCATTCCGGTCATCGCTATTGCTACCACGTCTGGCACTGGTTCAGAAGTAACGCCAGTTGCAGTATTAGCTGATCAGGCACGTGATTTGAAAGTGGGCATTTCCAGTCCATATTTGATTCCACATACAGCTATTTGCGATCCTGAACTTACCTTAACCTGCCCACCCGGACTGACTGCCTTGTCTGGGGCTGATGCACTGACACATGCGATTGAAGCTTATACAGCGATCAGGCATCCAGTGGAACCTGAGCTGGCATTAAAGCGGGTGTTTGTGGGTAAGAATTTGTTTAGTGATCATTATGCTTTGATGGCGATTCGTGCGATTACGACGTACTTGCCACGAGCAGTGGAAAACGGCAGAGATATGGAAGCACGCGGCATGTTGATGGCTGGTGCAGTTTCCGCAGGATTGGCGTTTGGCGTTGCTGGTACGGCAGCTGCACATGCGATTCAGTATCCGGTCGGCGCTTTGACCCATACCGCCCACGGGCTGGGTGTGGCGGCATTATTACCTTATGTTATGGCTTATAACGCTTCGGCTTGTACCACTGAATTGGGAGAAATTGCGCGACTGCTTGGCTCGCAAGAAAAGGATGCTACACGCTTAAGTAGTGATGCGTTACATCGGATCAGACAATTGTTGGTCTCAATCGATATTCCTCACACATTGGCAGCGCTGGGGTTGGCGGAAGATAAACTTGACTGGGTGGCGGAACAATCGATGTTGTCTGCTCGCCTGATCAACAACAACCCGCGCAAGCTCGATGTTGTTAACGTCAAGGAAATCGTCAGTAATGCATTTTATGGTCGTGTTTGACAATGCATGATAGGTCTACACGTCGTAGTTAATTTTATCCTACTAGCAAAGAAAGAGAATGA
>JAATGO010000287.1 GCA_015654605.1 Betaproteobacteria bacterium | reverse complement strand
CTACTGCCCAAGAATGGCATTGTGCGCACTCAGGTTTGGGAAGTCGAAAAAGAAGCGAAATCAGGAAATGATGTTGATATTGCCAGCGTGACGTTGCGTCTCAAAGACAATGATGTCACTCGTTCATTATGGCCACATGCATTTGCCTTGCATCTGGAAGTACGTTTAGCTAAAGCATGTCTTGAGGTGGTATTGCATGTCGAGAATACCAGCACAAGTGATTTAGAGTTTTCAGCGGCATTACATACTTATCTGGCACAGTCAGATGTGCGCAAAGCAAGTGTGACTTCATTGCAAGGGCATACCTTTATTGATACAACACAGCAGCCACATGCAACCTGCCTACAAACTCAATCAGCACTGACAATCCATGGTGAGGTTGACAATGTGTATTATGATGCGCCCGAAAAATTGACGTTACATCACAAAGATGCCACTACAATGCAGCTTGAGATGGAAGGCTTCAAGGATGCAGTGATCTGGAATCCTGGCCCTGAGAAAGTCAGGCATCTTGCCGATATGACTAACTGTGACTGGGTAAAGATGTTATGTATTGAAGCCGTCCAGTTTCAACGGCCTGTCGTATTAGCACCAGGGCAAGATTGGGTGGGTAAACAGCGTTTGCTTGCTATTGGATAAGAATATTTTATCCGCCGATTTTTAATCGGCGGATTTCTATAGATATATTGTGTACTGTGCGAATCATCCGAGCATATCTTGCTATTTCATGATAGTCGCGAGGGTATGATGTTGCCAAATTCAGCGCTGATGTTGACTGCATAGAATGCGGGTTACCTGCTAGTTAATTTTCCAGGCAGGTGATTTTTCAAAAAACATGTCAATAAACACACCACGTAACCATGCAATTCCTTCGTCGCTTGAGAAGCGTTGATGCCAATGCAATTTGACATCAATTGCCGGAAATTCAAATGGTAGAGGTAATAACTTGTATAGATTTTGTCGATTGAAGCGTTCGGCAATGCTTCGCGGAAAAATGACAGCGAGATCCGTGCTACCTACAATTTCTGGTGCCACAGTAAAATGCGGAAGATGTAAGACGATATTACGTTTTATTTGCTGTTCATTTAGCCACTGTTCAATATAGTGGTGTCCAGTCGCATTACTATTGGCGAATATATAGCGGAGTTTTCCAAGGATAGATTTGGAGATGGTCCGTTCTATTAATGGATGCCCTGATCTCACCATACACACATGCTGATCTTGAAACAGGGTATGCGATTGGCACTCTGAAGTTAGATTAGGGACATAACCGATCGCCAGATCAATATCCCCAGAACGCATGCCACTTTCCAAAATAGGTAATGGTGCCTGAATAATTTCGAAACTAATATGTGGTGCCAATGCCTCTAGTGCAGATAAAAGTGGCGGTAAAAAGAAGAATTCACACATGTCCGACATGGATATCTTGAAAGTGCGTACTGCCGTAGTGCAGTCAAATCCTGTATGTAGTTGCAACGTCCTGTTAATTAAAAAAATAGCTTCATCAATAGGATCATGCAAACGTATAGCAGCTTCAGTAGGTTGCATGCCATCTGGTGTTCGTACAAATAATGGGTCATTAAATAAATCCCGTAATCGCTTCAAAGCATGACTGACTGCTGGTTGTGTCAATGCAAGCTGATCTCCTGAAACGGTCAGATTCCTCGTCTCCCATATCGATAAATAGACACGTAATAAATTCAGATCAACTGTTCGTATATTAATTTTAGGCATAGTGAATATTCTAACTATTGATTTGACGATATTTTGTATCAGCCACTATTGTGACAAATAGCTGGTGAGAGCAAAGGCAACTAAAAAAGTATCTGCATACTGAACCACAATGGTGACTAGCAAGATTTACGCCTAATAGATGTCAACTGGGAGAAGGAAAGCAATGAATGCATTTTGGGATCGAATCAGGCTAGATGCTGCATCAGGTGCTATTTACGATGGTGATAGAAGATATGTGATGATCCGACCAGATGTATTGATGGGTACGATCAATATATTATCGCAGGAGCAGCAAAAGCTGGTACTTGCGGCTTTTTCCAGCTCTGCATTCAAGCATGGAGGAGCTAGTGTGCGTGCCTATCGAGATGAGGTGGCTAAGGAACAAATGAGTAGCATGATGATAGAGGCTGCAGCTGCATTGGGGTGGGGAAAATGGGAAATGATTCAAGAAGGTGAGCGTGTCATTCTCACTGTCAAAAATAGCCCGTTTGCGCACGGATATGGTGCGGCAAATCACCCTGTATGTGCCCCGATTGCCGGTATTTTCAAAAGCCTTGCCTCTGGAATATTAAATCAAGAAATACAAGTTGAAGAATTGACTTGTGCAGCGGTAAGTGGCGGGGATTGTTGTTTTATTGCGGAAGTAGAGCATCAGAAATAGTTTTATCCCTGTTCAAAAAATATATATAAAAGGATGTTAGGAATGAATGTTGAATATGAAGCTTTAAATCAAAAGCTGCTAGAAACGTTGACATTGGATGATGTATTGGTTGAAGTTGAAAAACGACAAGATGAATTTAACCGGTTGTCCTATGTACCGCGTGACATGATAGAAAAATTCAAAAATATCGGTATTTATAGAGCTAGTACACCTAAATGTTTCGGTGGTGATGCGTTAGCACCGCATCAATTTCTGCGTATCGTCGAAAAGATTGCGGCTGTTGATGGATCCACCGGATGGGTAGCCAGTTTTGGTTCTGCCAATGTCTATCTGGCTGCTTTGCCTAAACAGACTCAGGCAACAATCTATGCAGATAACCCCGATCAGGTTTTTTCAGGTGCGCTCTATCCTGTGCAACCGGCTGTAGAGGAGGATCAAGGATGGATGGTCAATGGTCAGTG
>JAATGO010000346.1 GCA_015654605.1 Betaproteobacteria bacterium | reverse complement strand
TCATTCCCATTGGCCGATGTTCAGGCAGAAGTTGAAAAACGCCTAAAAGTCCGTGCTCGGACTGCTAAGGCACCCGGTTTTCGCCCCGGCAAAGTGCCGATGAAGATGGTCGCAGCACAATTTGGTTATCAAGTCGAAACAGAAGTGCTCAATGATAAGGTAGGGCGTGCTTTTAACGATGCAGCCGTAGAGAATAATCTGCGTGTTGCAGGGTATCCGAAGATTGAACCTAAGGGCAGCGAAGGCGCGACCGAAGGTGAATTATCTTTTGATGCTACATTTGAAGTGTATCCGGAAGTCGTTGTTGGCGATTTGAGCACGGCAGACGTGGAAAAAACCGTTTCCGAAGTATCGGATGTGGAAATCGATAAAACTATTGAAGTACTTCGTAAGCAACGCGTGCATTACCACGTCAAGGGTGAGCAGGGCGCGCATGGCGATGGTGGCGAGCCAATTGCTGCAAATGGCGATCGTGTCACCGTCGACTTCGTTGGCACAATTGATGGTGTCGAGTTCCAGGGCGGCAAGGCAGAGAATTACGCCTTTGTCTTGGGAGAAGGACGTATGCTGCCAGAATTCGAGGCAGCCAGCATAGGTTTGAAGGTTGGTGAGTCCAAGACTTTTCCGCTGTCGTTTCCAGAGGATTACCATGGCAAAGACGTCGCAGGTAAAACGGCAGAATTTACCATCACGTTGAAACAAATTGAATGGGCGCATTTGCCTGTGGTGGATGCAGATTTCGCAAAATCATTGGGTATTGAAAATGGTGATTTGGCTAAAATGCGCGAAGACATCAAGCAGAATCTTGAGCGTGAAGTCGCTGCTCGTACCAAAGCCCAAACCAAAGACAGCGTGATGGACGCGTTGGTAAAGGTATGTGAGTTGGACGTTCCTAAGGTACTGGTAGAGCAAGACGTTGAGCGCTTGGCTGAAATGGCTCGTCAGGACATGGCACAACGCGGCATGGACGTTAAGAATGTACAACTGCCCAAAGAATTGTTTACTGCGCAGGCTGAGCGTCGTGTACGTTTGGGTTTGATCCTGGCAGAAATCGTCAAGGTCAACAATCTGCAGGCAACAGAAGAGCAAGTGAAAGCACAGATTGAAGATTTTGCGCAAAGCTACGAAGATCCACAACAAGTCTTGAAATACTATTTTGGTGACCGTAATCGTCTGGCTGAGGTCGAGGCTCTTGTTTTGGAAGAAAACGTCGTCAACTATGTCTTGGGAAAATCCAAGGTTGTAGAAAAGAAAGTGGCATTTGATGAATTGATGGTTAATCGGAATCAGGCAGCATAGGCGCTGCTAGACTGCTTTCTTCGCAACTATCGCAACAATTTGGCCTACAAGGAACATACATGACTGGTTTGATCAGACAATCGGCACTGGATACAGAAATGCTCGGCATGGTACCCATGGTAATCGAGCAAAGTGGGCGTGGTGAGCGGGCATATGATATCTATTCCCGTTTGTTGAAAGAGCGTGTTATTTTTTTGGTGGGTCCTGTCAATGACATGACCGCTAATGTGATTGTTGCACAGCTATTATTTCTGGAAAGCGAAAATCCAGATAAAGATATTTCTCTCTATATCAATTCACCTGGTGGATCGGTATCTGCAGGGATGGCTATTTTTGATACGATGCAATTCATCAAGCCGGACGTATCAACCCTGTGTACTGGATTAGCGGCATCGATGGGAGCGTTTCTGCTGGCAGCAGGTACCAAAGGCAAGCGGTTTTCATTGCCTAATTCCCGGATTATGATTCATCAGCCCTTGGGTGGCGCACAAGGACAGGCATCTGATATCGAAATACAGGCAAGAGAGATTTTGTATCTGCGCGAACGTCTCAATGGTATCCTGGCGACAAATACAGGGCGTTCCATTGAGCAGATTAGCAAAGATACTGATCGCGACAATTTTATGTCTGCGGATGCTGCGGCTGAATATGGTTTGATTGACAAGGTTTTGGTTAAACGTACTTAATTAACGTATCCCATTGCCTGTAATTAAGCGCACTTAATTCGGGAAATGACCTAACTAAGCGTGCCCGAGCAATGTGTTCGGGCATTTTTTTCGTATTTTTCATGTTTTTATTTGACTTTTGTTGTGATAGCGTAGCTTAAGTATTGTTACATTTGTATAGTGATTCGCATGCTAGGTTTTACGAGAATTTTATGTTATTAACTATGCTTATGTGTATCCCTTTGCACGTATCATTTGATGAGATCGTGACGA
Organism: Betaproteobacteria bacterium; assembly: GCA_015654605.1. The sequence goes on along the minus strand of JAATGO010000346.1, from coordinate 125 downwards.
ATCTTTAAATCGCAGGTATGATCAAGCCGTACCTTATTCACATTGCCCTATATGTCCGAGAAAAAATCTTCCAATAGTGAAAAATTGCTTTACTGTTCTTTTTGCGGTAAAAGCCAGCACGAAGT
>JAATGO010000194.1 GCA_015654605.1 Betaproteobacteria bacterium | reverse complement strand
TTTGATCAAATGCTGAAATAAATCAATGTCGTAATTGCTGTGAACATGCTGCAACACTGCAGCAAGCCGCTCCAATCCCATACCAGTATCAACACATCGTGCTGGCAATGGCATCAACGTTGCAATACCTGTCTTGGGATCAATCTGGAGATCAAACTGCATAAACACGTTATTCCAAATTTCGATATAACGATCGCCATCAGCGTCAGGACTTCCAGGAGGACCTCCCCACACGTCCGGACCATGATCATAAAAAATCTCGGAACAAGGGCCACATGGCCCTGTATCTGCCATCTGCCAGAAATTATCTGAAGCATAGGGGGCACCTTTATTATCGCCAATGCGTACTACTCGTTCTTTAGGCAAACCGATCTCATTTACCCAAATATCGTAGGCCTCATCATCAGTTTCATAGACAGTTGCCCATAATTTTTCAGCTGGCAAACCATAAACCTGAGTCAATAACTCCCATGCCCATTTGAGTGACTCACGCTTAAAATAATCCCCAAACGACCAATTGCCCAACATTTCGAAAAATGTGTGATGTCGCGCCGTATAACCGACATTTTCCAGATCGTTATGCTTGCCACCAGCACGCAAGCAGCGCTGTACGGAGGTCGCTCGTACATAATTACGCTTATCATTGCCTAGAAACACATCTTTAAACTGTACCATGCCAGAATTAGTGAAGAGCAATGTCGGGTCATTACTGGGCACCAAACTAGAGGAGCGAACGATCGTATGTCCTTTGGATTCGAAAAACTTCAGAAACTTATCGCGGATTTCGGCTGAGTTCATGTTCTGGGATTAAATAAAGAAAGCAGAGCTGGGAACCCATGATTATACGTGAGAAGACTAGCAATAACATAGCTAGAGAGTAGTACTTGCACGGACAAAGGCTAGACACCCTTATAAACTGAGAAAATCAAGATAAACAGGTATACAACATTCTTGCCCCATCAATACTCAGATCACGGCATTGATGGCCTGTTTTTGTACACCAGAGAAAGCACTACATTCTCGTAGCATACCGATGCGCATAACCATTTTCTGCCTCCCCCGCAATTTTCAGAATCATATTGATATCCCCTACACTACTGTATTGGCAGCCGCAGATATAGCCGCCCTATGAATAAATGAGTCTGAACAGCTTTGTATTGTGCCAAACCCAAACATACCTCACTTCCTAGATATGTCACTGTCTATCAATATCATCATCACTTCAGATAATGTACTCACTTATGAGCATGCACATCAACTCCAATAGCACCTCTGATAAAACATACCTCCTCCATACAACACTCTATTTGGAACAGATGTCATGCCACCCACAGCCCCTGTTATCTCACTGATCTCGCTGGGTGGTAGGCAAATGCATTAGCAAAAATACAATTAATTTCCAAGAGGAAACATGTGTGACTTTCCCAATTTGTGATTCATATAGGAGATATCTCTATCAACCGGAACGGACTTTTGTCCTTTTGAACAAATATAGCGCCTCATCCTTCACTAGAAAGCAATTCAAGCAGGAATAAAAACAAAATGAATTCTGCTTATTTTTTTACTTATTTTTTGCTTATTTCAACTGATCAAATCTAATCTATCAGTACATAATCCATCCACACCCCATGCAAAAAGCTCTTTTACCCTAAGCGGATCATTAACGGTATAGCAAAATACGCTGAAACCTGCATTTTTTACCGCACGTACCTGCTGTTTTGAAAGGAATTGATGATTGAGATGTAACGACACGGCATCAAGTGCATGCAAGCGCTCCTCCCAATCCGGCGGGATAGCGTCAACCAGCAACCCGCGAGGAATCTCAGGTGCTCTTGCTTTTGCCGCCATTAATGCCGTCAATGAGAAAGAAGAGAATAATGGAAGCATCCGTGTATGCTCACTCTTCTGCAACGTCGCCAAGGTATCCGCAAAAAAATTCTTTGTCGTCTCAGCAACGATATGGCCAGTATCATGCGCGACCATATCTTGTGCTGGCTTGATTTCTATGTTCATCCACATCTCCTGCGCTGAGCAATAGGCAAGAGCTGTCTGTAAGGTGCACACCGGCTCGCCGGCGAACGTTGGACCAAACCAGGCACCAGCATCCATGCACAATATTTCCTGCAATGTGAAGTCTGGAATGTAGCCACTCCCTGCCAAAGTACGCCCTAAATTGGCATCATGCATCAGTATCGGCATGCGATCCTGCGTCAACATCACATCAAATTCGACACCTTGATATCCATGAGAATGGCCACACTGCAATGCTGCCAGAGTATTTTCCGGTGCCAGAATACCACCACCGCGGTGCGCAATAATACGAGGATAGAGCCACATGGATGTTGAGGTTTTTTTCATCAAAACTCAGACAACTTCATCATCAACTTCTGTGAACAAAAAATCGATCTGGAAAAGAATGCAAAAGAAAATACAAGGTAGCTCATCATCTTATCCCTTCTAAGCAAGTACCACAAGACTCGCCCCCGAGCATCTCCTGTCGCAGAGAGAGGATGAGAATGATTCCGACAATCTGCGTCACTCCTTTAAAAGACACACTCAAATCTGCTTGCACTGCGGTAAAATGGTCTTCACACTTTCAGCATTATTATCTATGATCCATGAGTAACGAACACAAAAACGGCCATCCCCCTTCCAGCAATTTTCTGCGCGGCATTATTGAGGCTGATATCGCCTCTGGCATCAATGCATCGCGCCAGGATAGCCAAGGACACGCATTACCTGCCGTCATCACGCGTTTTCCGCCTGAACCTAACGGTTATCTTCACATCGGGCATGCTAAATCCATCTGTATCAATTTTGGCCTGGCGCGTGATTATGAGGGTCGCTGCCACCTGCGCTTTGACGATACCAATCCCGAAAAAGAAGATCAGGAATATGTCGACACGATCATCGATTCCGTCAAATGGCTTGGATTCGACTGGCAACACGATGGTAAGACACATCTCTATTACGCCAGTGATTATTTTGATGTCATGTATGCTGGCGCGCAAGCACTGATTCGTGCTGGCCATGCCTATGTAGATCAACAAAGCGCTGATCAGATGCGGGAAACCCGTGGCACATTGACCGAAGCTGGTATCAACTCCCCCTGGCGCGACCGCCCAATAGAAGAATCATTACGTCTATTTGAAGAAATGCGTGATGGTAAACACCCTGATGGCAGCCTGATCTTACGTTCAAAAATTGACATGGCAAGCCCCAACATCAATTTACGCGATCCTGCCATCTATCGCATACGCCATGTGGAACACCACAAAACTGGTAACAAATGGTGTGTGTATCCAATGTACAGTTACGCCCATCCTATCGAAGACGCACTGGAAAATATTACGCATTCGATCTGCACTCTGGAATTTGAAGATCAACGGCCATTTTATGACTGGGTATTGGAGCGTCTAGCAGAAGCCGGTTTTTTCAAAAAACCCTTACCCCATCAATACGAATTCGCGCGCCTTAATCTCACCTATATCATCACCAGCAAACGTAAGCTCAAACAATTGGTAGATGAAAAAATTGTGGATGGCTGGGATGATCCCCGTATGCCCACTAT
>JAATGO010000092.1 GCA_015654605.1 Betaproteobacteria bacterium | reverse complement strand
GGTTTTTCCATCCTCGCTCTCGATCCAGGATTGCGCCAATTGCGGAATGGGTTTGAAGTTCGCGTCGTAGGTGATGAGTCCATCGAACAGGTTTGAGGAAATGACATTCGTTGGATTGGCAGGAGTGGAGCCTGATGCCAAGCCAGCGGGTTCTGGAAGTGTATTGGCAAACAATATACTCTTGTCGGTGGCCAGGGCATTGGCGCTGAGACCGGGGATAAGGCCAGAGGTCGTAAATGCAGTGGCGGTAATCAAAAAAGTTCGACGGGTTGTCATAATCGATGCTATTAAAATAATAAAATGGAAAATAAATTCCGATTTATTTATAATATCTATGATAATTTCGGAAGCAACGAATCATTTCAGATATTGATATTCGGATTCGTGGTTATACCGATACCGGTAGCCTTGGTACTATGCATACTGTCCGATCCGATGCGTAGGGATACGTCATTGACGTTGTAAATGTTACAAATAATGAGTCCGATGAAAAAAAATACCGAGACAACCATGTCGATCACTACTACACGCGGAGGCGATGCGGGCTCTTTAGCCAGAGGCCTGCAATTGCTTGCCATGATGGGTGATGCAGGGAGACCGTTGACATTATCTGAAATCAGCGAGGCCGTTGGCTTTGCATCTAGTACTACTCACCGTCTTTTGCAGACGTTGAGTCAATGCGCTCATGTCTATAAAAATGCGCAAGGCCGTTATTGTTTGGCTCCGCGCGCACTGTTCCCGTTGCCGCTTGATCATCCGTTGCACATGCTGCGACGTGATGCCGCTGATATGTTGAAAAATCTCCAGGCACGTTACGGTCCTTCAGTATTGTTGGTCGTATTTTTGGGAGAGCAGCGCATGGCGATTGATTTTGTTGGAGGCACCTACAGTGTTGCGCCCTATTTCGACACGTATATCAGCGCCCCTCTTCATGCTTCGGTGTCAGGAAAGATTTTGCTCAGCGATTTAAGCCTAGAAGCAAGGGATGAACTATTGGGAGCAGCACCCTATTTGGCGAGAACCAAACAAACGATTACGTTGCGTGAAGCGCTTGATAAAGATTTGACGAATGTTTCCAGGCTAGGTTATGCGACGAATTCCAACGAAAACATTGCTGGAATTTGTGCTATAGGAGCAAAGCTGACAGCCCCCTCCGGACGGGCATTGGGTGCAATTGTGGTAACCGGCCCTAGTGAATATTTTATTGGCGACAAGCCAGAAAAAATCAAAGAAGATGTGTTGCATGCGGCACATATGCTGAGTAATGCATCCATGTCGGCACGTGCTGTTGCCCGCTTTCTGCAAATATAGGCGAATGCTGACGAGCTAATGGATCCGTTCGTATCCAGAAAGTACTCATGTTTCACATCAGGTATGAAATTTTCAAACAAATGAAGAAACCCTTGATATCTTCGATACAACGGGTTTCTTCGTAGGTGTTGCTATTTTTGAGTAGCGCATTCTAGCGATGATTATTGCCGATCAAACCAAACAGTTTGCGCATTCATGAATTCTCTCAGTCCGAAATGCGAGAGTTCGCGACCATAGCCACTCTTTTTGATACCACCAATCGGAACGCGCGGATCCGATGCCGAGAAGCCATTGACGAATACGCCTCCGGTTTGAAGTCGTTGCGCAAACTCTTTCGCCAATTGCGAGTTGTTGGTCCAGATGGCGCCACTAAGGCCGAACTCGCTGTGATTAGCTAATTCCAGTGCATGTGAAGCATCGCGGGCCTCGATGAGTGAAGCAACTGGTCCGAAGATCTCTTGATCGAAGGTTGTCATGCCGGGCTTCACATCTGCCAAGATAGTTGGTGCGTAATAGTTCCCCGGCCCGTCAAGCTTGGATGCACCAAGTAATACTTTTGCACCTTCAGCACAAGCTGCCTCGACTTGGTTCGCTAGTTCGTTGCGCAGATCGTAGCGTGCCATAGGACCAATATAGGTGGCGTCATCATCAGGGGATCCGACCTGCAGTGCCTTTACTTTCTCTATAAAGCGTTCGGTGAATTCGCCAAGTACTGATTGCTCTACGATGATGCGTTTGGCAGCAATACAGATTTGGCCAGTATTTTGAAAACGGCCAACGACAGCAGCTTCCACGGCCTTGTCTAGATTAGCATCCGCGAGAACAATGAAGGGATCTGAACCACCTAATTCCAATACCGATTTCTTCAATGCAGCACCAGCCTGAGAGGCAATTGTCGCGCCAGCACGCACGCTTCCGGTGACAGCGACAGCAGCGATACGAGAATCCCGGATCGCTTTGGATACTTGATCGTTGTCGATGTTGGTTACGGTGAAAACGCCTGCAGGCAATCCTGCTTCAAGCCAGGTTTTTTCCATGAGATAAGCGCATCCCATTACGTTCGGTGCATGCTTAAGCACGTAGGCATTGCCGCCCAATAGGATGGGAATGGCACCACGTAGGATTTGCCAATAGGGAAAATTCCATGGCATCACTGCCAGAATTGGACCCAATGGCAAATAAGAGACATAGGCTTTGCTGTCTGGGATCGATGTTGGTTCGTCGTGCAGCATCGCTGCGCCATGTTCTGCATACCAGTCGCAGACGGTGGCGCATTTTTCCACTTCTGCCCGTGATTGCGTGATTGGTTTGCCCATTTCTATGGTCGCCATAATGGCCAATGCATCGGCATTTTTGCGTATGGCTGCCGCCATACGTTTGAGGATAGCGACGCGTTCGGTGGATGGTGTTGCGGCCCACTTAATGTATCCGTTATATGCCTGTGACAGAGCATGCTCGAATTTTTCCGCGCTGTCGTAGGGGTGACGAGCAATGATTTCGCCGTTGGCTGGGTTACGTGATATGGCTTCTTGATGATGAGAACTCGCTGGCATCAATGTCTCCTTAAAAAACGTGAATTTACTACATGGTAACCCGTGATGGTGGAAAATCACAGATCAATATTATTGACATATTGTATTACAATCGTATAAAGTGATTCTACTGCATTTAATAAAGTTGCTGAAAAGCCGCTGAACTCGATGAAAAAGTTAATGAAAAATCCCTGAAAGCAGGGGGCTCAATCTGG
>JAATGO010000280.1 GCA_015654605.1 Betaproteobacteria bacterium | reverse complement strand
TAGTGCAGCACGCGTGACTGAAGCAGTATTGACCGAAGTTGCAGGAAAAATCGAACATGGCACGGCAGCTTTCTCCAGGACAAATCTTGCGATGTTTTCCGCTGGGTTTGCGACTTTCGCGCAGCTCTACTGCGTGCAGCCACTCATGCCTCTGTTCTCTGCCGATTTCGGTGTCAGTGCAGCTGGTGCCAGTTTGTCCTTATCGTTGACCACGGGCTTGTTGGCAATTTCCATGCTGGTAGCAGGCGTGTTATCTGAAGTACTGGGTCGTAAACCTGTCATGGTGATTTCCTTGCTGCTATCGGCATTGCTGACGGTGTTGTGTGCCATATTGCAGCACTGGCCATCTCTGCTGGTTGCTTGTGCCTTGACAGGAGTAGCTCTTAGCGGGTTACCTGCAGTGGCGATGGCTTATATCGGCGAAGAGATGCATCCTCGTTCATTGGGACTGGCCATGGGCTTGTACATAGCAGGCACAGGTCTGGGAGGCATGGCAGGACGCTTATTGACAGGGATTGTGACCGATATATGGGGGTGGCGTGCTGCTGTGATGTTGATGGGGATACTGGGCATTGTATGTGCGGTCATCTTGTGGCGCTGCCTGCCAGCATCTCGCTATTTCATTCGACGAGAGCTCCGCTTGCTGCCGTTGGTACAAACCTTTGGTACACACTTGCGTGATGCCCTTCTGCCGTTGCTATTCATTGAAGGTTTCCTCTTGATGGGAAGCTTTGTCACAGTGTATAACTATGTCGGCTATCGGCTCATGGCTCCTCCTTTTTCCTTGAGTCAAACCAGTATTGGCATGATCTTTGTGGTGTATCTGTTAGGTGTCGTCAGTTCGGCATGGGCAGGAAGTTTGTCTGGGTGGATCCATCGTCGGACATTGTTGCCAATGACATTGCTTTTGATGCTCATAGGAACATGTTTGACCATATCAAGACAGTTATGGCTGATTGTGGTTGGTATTGCTGTGCTGACGATAGGTTTTTTTGGGACGCACTCTGTCGTAAGTGCTTGGGTTGGTTCACGGGCACAGACTGGTAAAGCACAGGCGTCTTCGCTCTATTTGTTTGCGTACTACCTAGGATCCAGTGTCATGGGCTCTCTCGGAGGGATCTTCTGGAGCCATCGGGGCTGGTTTGGCGTGGTGTCGATGACTGGTATGTTGCTGTTGGTGGCAATTGCGATTGCCTGGTATATGCGTTCCCGGGCGACATCAACCTGATACATTGCCAATGCTCAGGAACTCAAGAATGAGAACTTCCCATAGGGAAGATAATTTGATTTGCCATGATTTGATCATCGCGCAGTGTATTCACTATGGAATATTGAGCATTGAACGATGATCAAAGATAAGGTGCTTCAGAAGGTTATTTCCCGAGTGTCATAGCACGTTCAAATGCTTCATTAAACCCTTTGAGTGAGACCGGTATTGTCAGCTCTTTATTATTTTCAACGGCAACCACTTTTAGTTTAAGGCTGCTTGCCTTGCGTAGTGTGGCGAGCGTTTTGTCATCAAACTGTAGTGGAACCAGGCAGCCGTTTGGAATACAGGTGAGAAAAGGCTCTGGAGAACTACTGGCACCATCGTCGATTTGAAAGATGAGGCCATGATTAATCGCTAATCCAAATGGCAGAATGAGAGTGGCGGGCGTCCGACTTTGCGTATTCTTTGTGGAGTTTATTTCTATTGCTACCAGACGTTGTTTGGTACGTTGGTCAACTTGCTCTTGTGTGACAACGCACTGTTTGGGACGCTTGGTATCAGCAGGAGGATTGACGCAATTCACGATCCAGTCACCATGTGTTTCTTTTAGCGAGGAAGCGCCACCAGGCAAGGATGTATTTTGTGCATGTGCCATGACGGAAATACCTAGGCTGAGTAGGCAACACCACTGTAGTAGGCGGTGTAGATATGGCCGTTGGTAATGATTGTTTTGTTGCATTTTTTCTCCGTAAGTATTCTGTTTCTCCGTAAGTATTCTGATGCGATGATAACAAAAAAATACCATACAACCTAATATACTAATATTAGCTAGGAATCTTTTGAGAATGTACGTTATGTTTTCTCGGCATTATTCATGGATGATAGAGGTAGATTTTATTTGCATCAAAAAACATTGTTTTCTGATGTATTGTCAGAATGACACCTTATGTCTATTGGTGAAATGAGTTCTAGTACACTTTTCATGGATAATTGAATGAGGAAAATATTGAATAAGCATTTTTTTACTTGCTTTTCTATTACGAATCGTCAATCTGAGAGAAAGAATGCTATCCGCCATGTTCGTATGGGAGACGTTGCGACTGTAAGTGATAATAAACAATCTTGAAGATAAGAGGTTTATCTGGCTGTACGGCACTTTGTGTGTTGACAGGCTTTAATGAACATGATGGTGTATATGAGAGTCGCACACTCATGCATGTATAAGAGGGATATTTGCTTGCTGGTCTTCATGGGAACAATAGATATGATATTGTGCGCGAATTGAAGAACTCTTTATTAACTTATGGAGGAAGAGGCATTCTGAGCGCAGATGACACTGTATTGAGGCACAGTGAGATCGAGATTTTGAATGAAGGTATGGGTATGGCACACTCAGAGTGTGTTTAAGTGGAGGGCATCGGCGATAATCAGTGGGAACTCAGGATGTCTGAGTGACAGCACGCGGTATCCCTTGTGGGAGACCAGGTGAAGGGAGCTTGATGATGAGTAGATTGTCATGCTGCGCAGATAATAGCATCCCACCGACGTTATATTACGATACATGCCATGATGAGTTGTCATGGCCAGAGATATTATCCTCCGAGATAGGCTTCCACTACTTTAGGATTATCCAAGAGCGCAGCGCCAGTATCTTGCAGCACAATTTTTCCCGTTTCCAGAACATAGCCATGCTGTGCTATACGTAAAGCCTGACGCACGTTTTGTTCAACCAATAATACGGTCAATCCCGTTTTATTGATTTCCTTCACGATACGGAAAATCTCTTGCACCATTAGTGGGGCAAGACCCATCGAGGGTTCGTCGAGAAGCAGAATGCGTGGCTTTGCCATCAATGCACGGCCAATCACCAGCATTTGTTGCTCACCACCAGAAAGATTCCCGGCCAGACCGGCAGCACGTTGCTTGAGTACCGGGAACAGGGTATATACCCATGCCAGATCATCAGCAACTTGTGATTTGTCCTTACGGGTGTAGGCACCAAGTGCCAGATTTTCGCTGATGGTCAATGTAGTGAGAATCGCGCGTCCTTCTGCTACCTGCACCAGACCACTTTCTACGATACGATGCGGTGATAGATGACTGATATCGTGGCCATCAAACAGGATCGTACCGCGACTGGCCTTGACCAGTCCGGAAATTGCCAGCAAGGCAGTGCTTTTGCCAGCACCGTTAGCGCCGACTAATGCCGTGATTTCCCCCTCGTTGAGAGTTAAGTCAATGCCTTTGACTGCTTCGATATGCCCATAAGAAACGGCAAGATCGTGGATTCGCAGGATAGGTTGAGTACTCATGCTTCTTCCTTACCAAGGTACGCTTCAATGACTTCCTGGTTATTTTTTATTTGATCAGGCGAGCCTTGCGCGATGATGCGACCAAAATTCAGTACGGCAATGCGGTCACATAAACCCATCACAAAGCGCATATCGTGTTCAATCATAAAGACCGAAAAACCACGTTGTTTAATGTTCAGTATTTCTTCCATCAACTCTGTTTTTTCCGACGGATTCATGCCTGCAACAGGTTCATCCAGCAGTAGGAGTTTTGGCTGGGTTGCCAAGGCCCGGGCGAATTCCAGCTTGCGTTGTTCACCATAGGATAAGCTATCTGCCAGGCTGTCAGCCTTATGTTCGAGTTTGAACCACGACAATAATTCCAGGGCGCGTTCGCGTGCCTTTTGCTCGATACGACGGAATGGTGTCAGATTGAAGAGGATACTGCCTAGTCCATAATCAAGATGATCATGCATGCCGACAATGACATTTTCTAATAATGTCATTTCCTTGAAGACCCGGATATTTTGAAATGTACGCGAAATACCTCGTTCATGAATTTTGTGTGGCGCGACGTGACTGATGTCTTTGCCATCAAAAATGATGGTGCCAGATGAAGGGCGTAGCAAGCCGGTAATCAAGTTGAATACCGTCGTTTTACCAGCACCATTGGGGCCAATCAAACCGAAAATGCCCCCTTGCGGAACATCAAATTGTACGCCTTGCAAAACTTGCAGGCCGCCGAAATTTTTGCTGACTTGATTAAATTGAAGCATTAGTCCACCTTCTTGCTGTCAGAGTGGCGTCGTTGCAGAAAGGCACGAATACCCCGTGGGTTCCAGAGTCCTTTGGGCAAATACAGTACTACCAGCACCAGGATGAGGCCATTCACCGCCAATCTATAATCCTTGAGCTGGCGCAGCGCTTCTGGTAGCAAAGTGAGAATGGTCGCGCCCAAAGTGGGACCAATCAAGTTGCTGGTACCACCAAATACCGCCATGGTCAGGATTTCTACGGCATTTTCAAAGGCATAATTATTCGGTCCGATCGTGAAGGTGAAATGAGCGTTAAGGCCACCTGCTAATCCAGCAATGGCGGCACCAATGGTAAAGGCCAGTAATTTGTAGCCGGAGACATTGACTCCCATCAGACGGGCTGCAACTTCATCTTCTTTAATAGCTTCGAAAGCGCGACCAATTTTGGAGCGTCGTAATCGGGCAAGAATATAGAGAGTGAGGCCTAGCAACAGCACGATATGCCACCATTCGGTCAGCGGAGGAACGCCATTGAGTCCCATTGGTCCTCCTGTGATATCCATGTTCAGGATGATCACACGAACCACTTCGCCAAAACCCAGCGTAGCAATGGCAAGGTATACGCCAGATAGACGCAGCGTTGGAATGCCGATGACGAGTGCTACTACTACTGGCAGTACGGTGCCGGTAGCCAGTGCCAGTGGGAATGAGGCACCCACGACCATGGTCATGAGTGATGCCGCATAGGCGCCAATGCCCATAAATGCAGCATTGGCGAGTGATAAGAGGCCACATGAAAGCGTGACATAAATTGAAAGTGCCAGCATGGCGTTGATGCCAATGCTGAAAATGACGGTGTTATACGTCGCCCAAAAACCATCCCACCATTCCAACATGTTAGGCCTTCCTTTCCAATACTTTGCCAAACATGCCCGAAGGCTTGACTAACAAAATCAAAAATAAGAGTCCGAATGCGACTGCATCACGGAAGTCACTCGAAAGATAGGCCACGGTCAATACTTCTGCAAATCCGAGGAATAGGCCTCCAATCATGGCGCCGCGGATGTCTCCCATGCCACCTAAAATAATGACGGCGATACCTTTATGCAGCATGGGTTGCCCCATGAAAGGGGAGATGGCGTTAAAGGATAATCCCACCAGTACGCCAGCTGCGCCACCCAAGGCTGCAGCAGCAAATGATGTCAGTAGAAACAGACCTTCTACATTAATACCTAGCAGATAGGCCGCTTTCGGAGATTCTGCAATAGCGCGTAACGCACGACCTAATTGAGTGCGACGCATCAAGATGAGCAAAATGGCCATCAGTACGAAGGCAATCACGATGATGCCAGCCTGCACTGCTGTGACATGCAGGTTGCCAAAACTCATGCTTTCTTCAGGAATGGTTCCGATGGGGAAGCGCTGGTTTTCAGCACCAAACAACCCTTGCGCCACATTGGTCAAAATGATGGTGACACCAATCGTTGCGATCATGGGGACCAGATGGGAGACGTTGCGTGCACGTAGCGGTCGCAACACTAGGAAATCGATAATGAGGCCAAGCAAGCCACTAATGAGCATTGCCACCAACATTGCCAACCAGAGTGGCAATGCAAATTGTTGTACCAGTAGCAGAGCAGCATAGCTGCCCAACATGAAAATGGCACCGTGAGAAAGATTGATTACCCCGAGCACGCCAAATACCAGCGTGAAGCCCAGTGCAAACAGCGCATATACGCTGCCTAGCGAAAGAGCATTAATAAGTTGTTGTTCTAACATAAGACCTGCATAAGAAGATGGAAGCCGCGTCTTTGGTTGGCACTTGACCGTAACACATTCATTATCATGACTCAGGCGATCACTTCTTGTTGTAAAACTGATCGCCTGGAGTCATGGGTTGATGACTGCTAGATAGAGTGTGTATAAATGACACCAAGTACGGGCTTTTTAAGTAGATGAAATAAAGCCTCTACTTCAACACGACAAACTTGCCCCCTTTGGCGATGCTCACAATAGCTTCTTGTTGAGCATCAAAACCAACTTGTTTCCCCTTGATCGCTGGTGCAGGACGGAAAGCGAATTTACCTGTAGCACCTTCGATGGTGACTTGAGGTAGTGCCAGACGTAGTGCATCGCGATCTTTAGCAATATTACCACTAGGCTTCACCGTTTTCAGTGCTGCAGCAACGATGTACATGGCATCGTATGCTTGCGCCGCAAATTGGTCAGGTGCGCTGTGGAACTTGGCTGTATAAGCATCGATGAAAGCTTTGTTGGCTGGCGTCAGGTTTTCTGCAGACCAAGGGCTACCCATGACCGTATTGTCACCAGCATCTTTGGCAATGTCGAACAGTTTGTATGAGTTCAGGCCATTACCACCGATAAATGGTTGCTTCATACCTAATGCGCGTGTTTGCAACATGATGTTGGCCGCTTCTTCTGCCAGGCAGGAGCAAACGATGGCATCTGGATTGCCTGCTT
>JAATGO010000105.1 GCA_015654605.1 Betaproteobacteria bacterium | reverse complement strand
TTTGTTACAACGACTACGGATTGGAAAACGATACGCATAGCGGTGAGAACAAGCGTGTAGCGGTACTTGCCTTGCTGCGAGGCCTCAGGCAGCGAGGTGTACCGGTACATGCTCTTGGCATCCAGTCCCATCTGCGTGCTGGTGACACGCATGGATTTGGATCCGGGTTACAGCGATTCATCTTGGCTGTTCGGGATCTAGGGCTATCGGTGTATGTGACGGAGTTGGATGTTGACGATAGCCGGCTCACCGGATCCGACGAGGCGCGTGACGCCATCGTTGCAGAGACCTATAAGCGTTATCTCGATACAGTTCTTGCTACGCGTTCCGTATCGACGGTTATCACATGGGGGGTCTGGGATACTCCACACCGAACAGGTGCTACCGCCACCAATGACCCTCTCGCACAACGGCCGCTCGTGTTTGGCGCTGGAGGAGAGATCAAGCCTGCGAGCTGGGTTGTCGAGCATTGCTTTGAGCGGGCATCGGTGTCGATAGAGTCTGCAGTGTAGCGCCTGGTTGCAGATGATCGAGATATGGCTGATGATCACTCAAGTGGTGGGGCTCCCATGTTATCCCACAACTTATATGGTTTTGGTACCCCAAACGATGGGGCTCCAGAGTTAACATCAGTAATGCTGTACTAGTGCTGGACGGCGATACTGCTTTTGCTATCTCTATGAGAGATAGCAAAATTGGCATGAACTTAAATTAATATCTTGTTAGAATCTGCGACCCCACATCTTTGATGTCTTTGGTACCCGTCAAGGCCATGCTGACATCTAGTTCTTTTTGCAGGATTTGCAGCATTTGGGTAACACCTTGTTCTCCCATAGCGCCAAGACTGTAAAGGAAGGCGCGGCCAATCATGGTGCCCTTAGCACCAAGTGCTGTCGCCTTCAGAATATCTTGGCCAGTGCGGATTCCACCATCGAACCAGACTTCAATTTTATCGCCCACTGCCTCAGCGATGGCTGGCAGGGCTTTAATTGATGAGATGGCACTGTCCAGTTGGCGTCCACCGTGGTTACTTACAACGAGAGCATCTGCGCCGGTAGATGCTGCAATTTTTGCATCCTCGACATCCAGAATGCCTTTCAGGATTAATTTTCCACCCCATTGTTCCTTGATCCATGCTACGTCATCCCAATTCAATGTGGGATCGAACTGGCTGGCAGTCCATTGTCCAAGCGTTTGGATGCTATCGTCACTGCCTGTAATGTGTCCTGCCAGATTACCAAAAGTTTTCCGTCCACTTAAGGCACGCAGTACCCAACCTGGCTTGGTAGCGAGATCAAGGAGGGTGTCCAGCGTCAATCTTGGAGGAACAGACATGCCATTTTTGAGATCTTTGTGACGTTGCCCAAGTATTTGCAAATCTAATGTGAGTACCAGCGCTGAGCATTGTGCCGCTTTGGCACGTTCAATGATGGATTTGACAAAGCCACGGTCGCGCATGACGTATAGCTGAAACCAGAACGGTTTTGTGGTGACGCTGGCGACATCTTCAATAGAGCAGATGCTCATGGTCGATAGCGTGAAAGGGATACCAAATTTCTCTGCAGCAATTGCTCCCAACATTTCACCATTGGCCCATTGCATGCCGGTAAGTCCGGTAGGGGCAATAGCGACTGGCATGGTGACTTCCTGCCCGATCATGGTAGTGCGCGTTGTACGATGGTCTACGTTGATGGCGACTCGTTGACGCAGCTTGAGTTCTGCCAGATCGCTTGCATTGGCCTGATAAGTGCTTTCCGTGTAAGAACCGCTATCCGCATAATCATAAAATGCTTTAGGAACACGCTTTTTAGCTAATACACGAAAATCTTCGACACAGGTCATTACAGGCATAGTGACTTCTCCAGGAATAGATAGAAAATATAGATGGCATATCGTAGGATAAAAGGAACGATATGTGGGTGAAATTGTTTCAGTGTACGATCATTTTTTTCATGGGACGATTGTTTTCATGTGACTTGCATAAAAATTCATAGCAGGTATTTGTAGCATGGATGATGGTGGCAAGCTAATGTATCTCGTTGATGAGATTGGCCGCGGTGATGCCACTTTGCACAGCAGACTCCAGTGTTGCCGGATAGTCGCTTGCCGTATAGTCACCAGCTAATACCAGATTATTCAGCGACGTATGATTGGCTGGCCTGGATAAGGCTGGTGTACAAGAGAAGGTGGCATGTTTTTCAGAGATGACCTTGCTCCAGCATGGAGTCTGCCCTGCCAATTGTGGAAATAATCGTGCAATGTGAGTGGAAATGGCCATGCTTAAGGAGGTATGTCCTTGCTCTAATACAGGCAGAGACGCACTGATAACAACTGCCAGCAAGCCAGCATGTGCTTGGTTAAGATGTCCGCGATCAAAAATAAATTGACCATAACATCCTTCATCAAGGCGCTCTTGCATGGCGTAAAAAGATCGATCAAGGCGCACCTCAGGGGCATATTGCAGATAACAGGTGGTAATGGATTCGTATTGCAATGACCGTAGAGATGCTGTATCCATATATCCATCTAATAAGTTAGCGGTGATGTCTGGTGGCGTAGCAAGGATCACCCCATCAAAAACCAGAGATTGGGAAACATCATTTTCGGTCGGTGCATCAAAGTTATCCAGTGTGATTGACCACGATGACTTCTCATGCGGCATAGAAGCTGGATGCAGTGATTGCACGCGGCGACCTAAATGGATACGGCCACCAAGATGCTCGACAAAAGCAAGAGCTCGTTCTGGAAATAGATGAGATAAATCACTGCGCGGAATCAGCATGTCAGAAGCAGAGCGTCGAGCTCCCAGGCTGTCGCGCAATACACTCAGAAAAATTTGTGCTGATGCGCGATCGACAGGCGTGTTGAGTGCAGCAATACATAACGGTGCCCAGAGCAGATCAATGAGACGTTGGGTTTGATCAAATCGTAGTAGTAGTTCCTGCACGCTACAATCATTGTTGAGTTGCCATCCCATCCAGCGTGCCGCACTGTGAAAACGTAGTAAAGCCATTTTGTCGTGACGCGATAGGCCTTGCGCTTTATAGAGTGCGAATAGTAAATGCAGCGGTGCAGGTAGGCGAGGGGCGATAAAATGCATGCCATCGTCGGCAGGGGCATAACACATTTGCAATGGGAGGCGTAGAAAAGCTTGATCAAGCTTGACCCCTGTAGCACGGAGAATATTCAGCGTTGCTCGGTACGCTCCCAGCAGTATGTGTTGACCATTGTCAAGCGCCATGTCGTGGAGAGTAACCCGGCGTGCGCGCCCCCCAGGGATTCGCGCAGCTTCGAACAAACTTACGTGATGTCCTTGCTGAGCTAATGTGACCGCAGCTGCACAACCAGCCCAACCACCGCCGATAACCGCAATCTGATGTCGACTGGCGTTCATGGACATTGTTTGTCAAAACGGTGCATGGTTATCCGTGAATATAGGTTTTCCATGCCAACCAGAGTTTGCGTATGGGAGTGAGAGAAATACGCTGGTTCAATACATGAAAACCATCGCGTTCTATTTCATCCAGGAGGGTGCGATAGATGGAGGCCATCATTAAGCCAGGACGTTGGGCGCGGCGTTCCTCCTTGGGCAATAATGCCAGCGCTGTATCGTATTGCTGCTGCGCACGTGCTACCTGAAAGCGCATTAAACGATCAAAGTTATCGCTGTGACGTGCATTGAGAATATCTGCGGCGGTGACCTGAAACTGTTGCAGTTCATTGACCGGAAGATAGATACGTCCCTTACGACCATCCTCTCCGACATCTCGAATGATGTTAGTGAGCTGGAATGCCAACCCAAGGTTTTCGGCATATTGCAAGGTTGCTGGACTGACAGCACCGAATATGCGTGCTGACAATATGCCTACGACACCAGCCACATGCCAGCAATAGCGCTGTAGTCCTTGAAAATCAAGATAACGTGTTTGATCCAGATCCATTTCCATACCATCAATGATGGCGTGCAAGTGAGCCCCGTCCAATTGATACGTTTGTAGATGGGGCTGCAAGGCACGCGTGACAGGGTGGCTTGGGGTGCCTTCTATCATTGCCGTCACTTCTTTGCGCCACCATGATAGTTTGGTGCGAGCAAGACTGCTATCGGAGATGTCATCTACAGTATCATCCACCTCGCGGCAGAAGGCGTACAATGCAGTAATGGCACGACGGCGCTCGGCTGGCAGGAATAAAAAGCTGTAATAGAAACTGGAGCCGCTTTGAGCTGCTTTTTGCTGGCAATATTCGTCAGGAGACATTAGGGGCGAATGGTAATAAGGTACAAAATTTGCTGTCAGGCACTGTTTGGTAGCAACGGATACGAATCCGCTATGCTAGCTGAGTGTGAGGCGAAGGGCAATTAAGAGTTGAAAATAGCGACATTAATTGCATTAAAAATCAATACGTATCTGAATCAATACACCTGAATCAGACGCATTTTGAATGTGCGTCCTTTGATATTACCCTTGACCAGGCGTTGGTAGGCTTGTTCTGCAATGCGCCGATCCAAGGCAACATAGGCATGGAAGTCAAATACGTTGATTTTACCGACCTGTTCTTTGGTAAAGCCGGCATCTCCCGTCAAGGCGCCAAGCAAATCTCCAGGGCGGAGCTTATCCTTTTTCCCCCCCATGATACACAGGGTGAGCATAGGAGCAGGGGCGGGGGTGCCGGTTTCCAATGTGTCCAGGTCAAACCACTGAACGGGAGCGTGCTGGTACTCTTCTATCAAGCGTACCCATTTCTTTTCACCTGGGGCACATAAATTTAATACCAGTCCTTTCTCTTCACCACGACCAGTACGCCCAATACGGTGAATGT
>JAATGO010000416.1 GCA_015654605.1 Betaproteobacteria bacterium | reverse complement strand
TTTTTTGAAATTGCATTTTGTGCCGTCATGCTGGCAGAGCACAGGAGAAAGGTACCCACCAAGATTTTTTTCATGCTTCTACTGTAGCGGGACGCACCGCTGCCTAAACAAGAAAATCGGAGCTCATAGAGGATTCTAATCGCTGTGCGCTTACGCCGTTTTCTGAGACACGGTCGCCTCATCTAAGCCCGTCTCGGTAGCGGCGTGTGAGTTCCAGCCAGGAAGCTCCAGGGAGCCGGTAATCAGACGGGCGCCATCCTGGAAGAAGAGATAGGTATAGGCCCACTGGCGGAAGACACTGAAGCGGTTCCTGAACCCAATGAGAAAGAAGATGTGGACCGTAAGCCAGGTGAACCAGGCCATCAGCCCACTCATATGGGCATGGAAGGGCCAGACAACTTTAGCTACAGCTGCCTTACGGCCGATGGTTGCCATGTCACCCTTATCGAAATAGTGGAAGCTCTTGCTCACAGGTTTATTTTCCAGAGTGCGGCGAATGCTCTCAGCGGCATAATCTCCCATCTGCATTGCCGGCTGCGCAACGCCAGGAACCTGCTTGCCGTCGATCTCAACATGCGCAAGATCGCCGCAAACAAAGATCTCGGGATGTTCGGGCGGATGAAGGAAGGTATCGACGATGACACATCCGCGCCGGTCAATCTGCGTGCCAAGCAGTTTTCCCAGCGGAGAGGCTTGAACACCTGCCGCCCACAAGGTAACAACGGCATCGATGCGCTCTTCTCCCACCATGACGTAACCGGGCTGAACATCGCTCACATGGGCATTTGTGCGAACTTTTACTCCCAACTGTGCCAACTGCTCCACGGCTTTTACCTGCAGGTCCTCAGGATAAGCAGCAAGAATATGGGGCGAGCCTTCGAGGATAAGGACCTGTGCGCTTGCTGGATTGATGTGCTTGAAATCGCGCTTCATATAAAGCTTTGCGATATCCGAGATAGCACCTGCCAGTTCAACTCCGGTGGGCCCTCCACCGATAATGACGAAGTTAAGGGCAGGATGCTTTCCCGTCTCCTGCATCTCGCCTTCAGCCAGCTCAAATGCAAGCAAGACGCGCCGGCGAATCTCTACCGCATCTTCAATGGTCTTCAAGCCCGGCGCGAGGCTGGCCCATTCGTCTTTTCCAAAGTAAGAGTGCGTTGAACCTGTTGCCACAATCAGAAAGTCATAGGTCAGCACTGTGCCTGTTTTAAGTGTTGCACGACGCGTGTCCTTGTCGAGTGCAACAACCTCGTCCATGAGGACCTCGGTATTCGGTGAACGAAGGATGGTGCGAATGGGCTGTGCAATCTCTGCCGGCGAGAGCACAGCAAGCGCCACTTGATAGAGCAGTGGCTGAAAGGTGTGATGGTTCTTGCGATCCACGACGGTGATATCGACATCTGCGCTCTGCAGGCCCAAAGCTGCATGGAGGCCGGCAAATCCTGCACCCAGAATCAAAACCCGCTTACGTATCTCAGCCATTTGGCATCCCTCGTTAGAATCTCTATCTTTCTGATGCGAAAGCGTTAGAGCCGGTCACAATCTTTCAACAGATGACCGGGTCTTTGTTGCGAGACTTACCAGGACAAGGGCAATGACGCTCATGATCAGAGCAGGAACAATCGCATCTCTTTGAGCAATCACACTGGGCAGCTCTCGATGCACCCATGCAGCATCCCAGGCGACGGTTACGACCGTTCCTGCTGCAATGCTGGCTACTGCCCCCGCAGTCGTTGCCCGCCGCCAGAAAAACGCCGCAAGGATTACGGGAGTGAGAGCAGCAGAGTAAATAGTGTAGGCATAGAGGCTTTTCTTCAAAACGCTCTCAGTTCCCAGGGACTGCAAAAAGGCCCAGACCCCAAGTAAAACGACCATTACGCGTGAAACGAGCAACACTTCACGATCACTGGCTGCAGGCTTCAGATAGCGCACAAAGATATCGCTGGCCAGGTTCGTGGCCGGAGAGAAAAGATAGTTGTTTGCTGTAGAGATGATCTTTGCGAAGATCGCTCCCATCATCAGCGCACCCAAAAATACGGGCAAACCATGAAGTGCGCTATACGCAAGAATCTCGCGGGGATGATCATGCACTTCTCACTGAGGAAACAACGCGGAACCCACCACAGCGATGGCAACGATGATTGTCTCCAGAAGGATGGTGCCTATGATCCATCCAATGACCGCCTGCCGTGCGTCCTTCTCTGTCTTCGCAGAAAAAAACTTTTGATACATGGACTGATTCCCCAGCATGAGCAGGCAGGTAGGCAGAAAGAGTTCGAGCGCCTGCCACCCGCTTAGGTCACCCATAACTGCGAAGTGGGTTGGAGGCAACGCTTGCGCTACGGCGCTCCATCCTCCGGCATGATGTAAAAGCAAAGGGAGTGCAATCGCCATCG
>JAATGO010000095.1 GCA_015654605.1 Betaproteobacteria bacterium | reverse complement strand
GACTGCCACGTCCAGCCCGAACGACATCAATAAACTGATGATGAATTTCCCCTAACATTTCTTGAGCATAAGCCTTTTGTTGCGGGCTTTGTGGACTGAATGGATCCAGAAATCCCTTATTCTCTCCTGCCGTCAATAAGCGACGCTCGATGCCAACCTTCTCCATCAATCCATTGAATCCAAAGCCATCCATCAGCACACCAATAGAACCGACTATACTGGCTTTGTTGACATAAATATTATTCGCAGCGGCAGCAATATAATACCCACCCGAGGCACACATTTCCCCCACGACGACGTCCAATGCTTTTTGAGGATATTTTTTGCGCAGGCGAATAATTTCATCGTTAATCATGCCTGCCTGCACAGGACTACCACCAGGGCTATTAATCTTGAGAATCACACCAACTGAGTTACTAGCAGCAAATGCCTTGTCCAGCGCTGGAATGACTGTTTCAGCAGAACCACTACCTTTGGTATCGATGGAGCCATCAATTTTCACTAAAGCGACATGCTCTCCTACGGGTTCGACATCAGAACCACTATAATTAAATGCAAGCCAGATCACACTAATCAGGATCAGCAAGCTGAAAATCTTGAAAAAAATACCCCAACGACGACGAGCCCGCTGTTCCTTGACGGCAAACAATGCCAGCTTTTCCAGCACATCACGTTCCCATCCCCCTTTTGCATCACCTGTTGCCACCTTCGCATTTGATGGACTCATCTGCTGATGGTCATTTCCTGTATTGTTATAGTCGCTCATATCTTTTCCACTTTACTTTTTTACTTTAAGGCAGTTAACACCATTAAAAAATTTCACATCAGTACTCTATCATTAGCACGACATCTCTTCCAATGAATCTGTACTGTGTGTCCGTTACTGCCAACAGTTACTACCAGCATTCACGCATTATCATTGAGCCATTGATGTAACTGGCTAATCGATGGCGCCATGTAAATTGGTTTCAGTTCCTGCAATTGCTGCACCGAATGCGCGCCAAACTCGACAGCAACACCACGAGTTCCCGCATTGATAGCCATTTGCAAATCATGCGTCGTATCGCCTATCATCAGCGTACGTACCATATCCTGTCCTAATTCACGCGTAAGTTCTTGCAACATAGCGGGATGTGGTTTAGAAAATGTTTCATCTGCGCAGCGCGTCGCATCAAATACTGATAGCAACTGTGTCGTATGCAGTGCCCGATTCAACCCGACCCTACTTTTGCCCGTCGCTACTGCCAGAAAATAACCTTGTTGAGAAAGATCTGACAACATCTCCCGAACACCATCAAATAAAGCCAGGCTCTTGTCCTGCCCAAGGTAATGATGACGATAGCGTTCGACAATACGTGGATAGTATCGAGGGTCAACATCTGGAATGGCTGCCTGCATCGCATCCTGCAGACCCAATCCAATCACATAGGAAGCCGCACTTTTATCTGGAATCGGCAATCCGAGATCGCGGGCTGCGGCCTGGATACAACGAACGATTGTTGATGTGCTGTCCATCAACGTGCCATCCCAATCAAATACGATCAGATCAAATTGCTTTCTTGCCATGTTTTTCTTTTCAAAATTCATCCATCAGAATTATCATGCCTAATCGGCATCTATGTCTGGTGTTCCAGCTATTTTTTCCAAACTCTCCAAAAAATACTGGCATTCTGGTGGCAAACCCGCTTTCACCGTCATCAATTTGCCACTTTCCGGATGAGCAAAACTGATTTGATGGGCATGTAAAAACATACGTTTAAAAGCAATTCTTTTCCCATTTGCCTTTTGCAAAGCCTTATTCAGCGTGAAATCGCCGTACTTGTCATCGCCTACAATAGGATAACCACTCGCAGATAAATGTACCCTTATCTGATGGGTACGACCCGTTTTCAATTCTGCCTCAAGCAAAGCATACGCACCATAGCGCCTCACCAGAGAAAACACCGTATGTGATGCTTGCCCGTCCTCCTGCACTCTGACGCGCCTCTCACCTTCTGCAGTACTGTATTTATGCAAAGGCAGACGGATATGTTGGCGCGCATTTTGCCAATCCCCCTTCACCAAGGTCAAATAACGCTTATCGGTATTGCCGTCACGCATTTGTTCATGCAAATTGGTAAGTGCCGATCGTTTCTTGGCCAACAATAAGATACCAGAGGTATCACGATCCAGTCGATGTACCAGTTCTAGAAATTTTGCTTCAGGACGTGCTGCTCTCAGTTGCTCAATCACGCCATAACTCACGCCAGAACCACCGTGCACTGCAACACCGGCCGGTTTATCGATGATCAGCAAAAAGTTATCCTCAAGCAACACGGGAAATTCAATGCCGGGAGCCACTGGCGCCGACTGAGTCGCAACGCGAATTGGCGGTACTCGCACAATATCCCCATTTTGTAGACGATACGTTTGATCAATACGCCCTTTATTGACGCGAACCTCACCAGATCGTAGCACCCGATAAATATGGCTTTTAGGAACACCTTTGCATATACGCAATAAAAAATTGTCAATTCGCTGGCCAGCATCCTCGTCTGAAATCGAGATTAAGCGGACTTGTGGTGGACATGTTTCCGATAGGCGAGACGGTACATGATCCTTCTTTTCAGCTGCATGCTTATAAAATCTCGCTAAGTCCTTCATTTTGAATATATAATCGCTCGACG
>JAATGO010000431.1 GCA_015654605.1 Betaproteobacteria bacterium | reverse complement strand
TTCATCTGCATTAATGAGCTGGGCGGCTTGTGATCGCCTATCTAAAATAGCAGCGCGGCTGGCGCGACCGGAGCGCGCTATTTTCTGGGCTGAGCGGGCACAGCTTATTGGCAATAGAATTTTGACGGAAGCCTGGAACGAAGAGCGTCAGACGTATGCCGAAAGTTTTGGAGGACGCGATCTGGATGCCAGCGTCTTGTTGATGGTAGAAGTAGGATTGATTGCACCGACGGATAAGCGTTTTATTGCTACCGTTGATGCACTGGAAAAATATTTGTGCGATGGGCCTTATATGCGGCGTTATGAAGCCCCCGATGATTTTGGACGTCCGGAAACGGCATTTAACATCTGCACATTTTGGCGTATCGATGCATTAGCGCGCATTGGCCGTAAGCAACAGGCACGAGAAATTTTTGAGGCTATGCTGGCTTCGCGTAATCATGTTGGATTGCTATCAGAAGACACGCATCCAGTCAGTGGCGAGATGTGGGGCAATTTTCCACAAACCTATTCGATGGTGGGTATCATCAATTGTGCGATGCGCTTGTCGTCATCGTGGGAAAGCGTCATCTAAAATACTAAGTACATCTAACCTGATAGATGGTAAGGGATATATTGTGTGCAAACACATATGCCTGGGGATGTTTTGAATTGTGTCTGAATAAAAGGGAAAAGGAGTTGCCATGTCACGCCTTGTTGTTGTATCCAACCGTTTGGCTGATCCACGTAAGCCAACGGCGGGAGGTCTGGCAGTCGCATTAGGGGAGGCACTTAAAAGTACCGGTGGCTTATGGTTTGGCTGGAGTGGCAAGGTGGTGCAGGGCGGCACGCCAGGAGAAGGCGATTTGCAAATACAGCAAGCTGGATCAGTGACGCTGGCAGCACTGGATTTATGCGAAGAAGATGTCGCTTCTTACTATCGTGGTTATGCCAACGGGGTTTTGTGGCCGGTGTTTCATTACCGTGTTGATCTGGCACGTTTTGAATCAACACACTTAAGTGGTTATCGGCGAGTAAATCAATTGTTTGCACGCAAATTGAAGCCGTTGCTCAGGCCAGATGATGTGATATGGATTCATGACTATCATCTGATTCCATTAGCGGCTGAATTACGCGCAATGGGCTGCACGAATCGTATTGGTTTCTTTTTGCATATTCCGTTACCTCCGCAACAGATACTGGTCACCATTCCTTCTCACGAATGGTTGATGCGCGCCCTGTTTGCGTATGATTTGGTCGGTCTTCAGAGTGAAGCCGATGTAGTGCATTTTTCACATTATGTGAAAGCGGAAGCGACTGCTGAAACTGTTGGCGTGAGTCAATTTCGCGCTTTTAACAGTACGGTTCAGGTAGGAGCGTTTCCTATTGGCATGGATGTTGATGAATTTCAACGACTGGGTCGAGGCCGTGAGGCACGTGAGACTTATGAAAATACCATTCAAGAATATTCCCGTCGTCGTCTGCTCATTGGTGTTGACCGGCTGGATTATTCCAAGGGATTGCCACACCGGATTCGCGCGTTTAGCGAATTATTACGTCAGTATCCTGAAAATCATCATAGCGCGACCTTATTGCAGATAGCATCGCCTAGTCGTGAAGATGTGGATGCTTATATTGACATTCAGCATGAACTGGAAAGTTTATGTGGTGCTATTAACGGTGAATATGGGGATTTTGACTGGATGCCGATTCGTTATATGCATCGCACGTTTGCCCGTAAACGCCTAGCAGGCCTATACCGAGCATGTGATGTTGCATTGGTGACACCTTTGCGAGATGGCATGAATTTGGTGGCAAAAGAGTTTATCGCAGCGCAGGATGAGGAAGATCCCGGTGTGTTGGTGTTGTCGCGTTTTGCTGGTGCTGCAGAGCAACTTAAGGAGGCGTTACTGGTAAATCCTCATGATACACAAGGGACGGCGCAAGCGATTCAGCAAGCGTTGCGTATGCCTCTGGAAGAGCGTCGGACGCGCCACAAAGCGTTGTTGGCCAATATTCGGCAATACGATGTCCATTGGTGGTGTCGTCAGTTTTTGGACACATTGGCGAACGTGAGGTAAAAAGAGGGAAATGCAGAGAAATAAAGGGTCGAGGGTGGTATTGCCGTTGCATGGTGGATTGGTGTCTGAATATAGGCATAAAGGTGGGTGTGAAGGGTATTAGGCACCTTATTGTTCAGGCAATTCGTAAATTGTGCTAGAAAACCTTTATAATTCAGGGTTTTGGACGATTTTCGCGGGGATTATCATGCCGATTTATGCGTACCGCTGTGAAGCGTGTGGTTTTGCTAAAGACGTGTTGCAGAAAATGCAAGATGACGTGTTGACGGTTTGTCCGTCTTGCGGGCAGAGTACATTCAAAAAACAGGTGACTGCTGCGGGTTTTCAGCTCAAAGGTTCTGGTTGGTATGTCACCGATTTTCGTGGTGGCAATAATACAGGTGCCCATGCGGGTGCTAATGCAGGCACTGCCACATCGGACACTGGCGATGGGGCGTCGGCTGCAACTTCTGCTGCGACATCAACTGCGGACAAGACATCTACCGCGGCGCCAGCGACATCTGCGACAACTTCTGCTGCAGCAACACCAGCATCTACCTCTTCCCCTCCCTCTTCGTCAGGCAGTACACCGTCGTCGAGTAGTTCATAATTGCGCTTGGGCGCCATACTAAAAAAGATTATGCGTAAATATTTCATCACGGGTTTATTGATTCTTGTACCACTGGCTATTACATTGTGGGTGCTTAACCTGATTATCAGTACAATGGATCAGTCCTTGCTCCTGCTACCAGAAAGCTGGCGCCCGGAAGCGTTATTTGGTTTCCGTATTCCAGGTCTGGGAACGATATTGACGCTATTAATCATCTTTCTTACTGGTTTGGCGACGCGCAATTTTATTGGGCGATATATCATCATGCTGTGGGAGAAATTGCTTACGCATATCCCTGTCGTCAAGTCGATTTACTCCAGCGTCAAGCAGGTCTCCGACACGCTCCTTTCTTCAAGCGGCAATGCGTTTCGCAAGGCTGTATTAGTACGATATCCGCGCGAGGGTTCATGGACTATCGCGTTCCACACGGGTATTCCGGGCGGGGAAATCAAAAAGCATTTGCAGGGTGATTATGTCAGTCTCTATGTTCCAACCACACCGAACCCAACATCAGGATTTTTTCTGATCGTGCCACGCGCTGACACCATAGAGCTGGAAATGAGTGTGGATATGGCACTCAAATATGTGGTTTCAATGGGTGTTGTGGCGCCAGAGCAGCAACCTGATAGAAAAATTATCAGCGTAGTGGAAGGTCATCAGGAGTAAACGGGGGTAATGAGGGTACTCATAACCACTTGTGAACATGCGATGGCAATGCCAAGCTGATGGCAAATATTAATTAATGAATTGAATATAGAAATCGAACTGGAACCTGAATTATGTCAATGCGAACTCAATATTGCGGCCTCACGACAGAGGCGC
This sequence comes from Betaproteobacteria bacterium, assembly GCA_015654605.1. Next base: position 1,417 of record JAATGO010000431.1, on the reverse strand, counting down.
TTCTCGGTCAAACTGTCAGCCTGTGTGGTTGGGTACATCGACGTCGAGATCATGGTGGCGTTATTTTTATTGATTTGCGTGATCGCGAAGGCCTGGTGCAAGTGGTATGCGATCCTGACCGTGCTGATGTTTTCGCCAATGCAGAAGCGGTACGTAATGAGTTTTGTCTGAGAATTACCGGTGTTGTGCGTCACCGTCCTGAAGGCACAGTCAATGCACATCTAAATTCGGGTAAGATTGAAGTGCTGGCGCAGCAGCTGGAGGTATTGAATCCGTCAGTCACTCCACCATTTCAGCTTGACGATGATAATTTGTCGGAAACGACACGGTTGACGCATCGTGTGCTCGACTTACGTCGCCCACAAATGCAAAACAACCTGCGCTTGCGTTACAAGGTTGCTATGGAGGTGCGTAAATTCCTGGATGCACAGGGTTTCATCGATATTGAAACGCCCATGTTGACCAAATCGACTCCGGAAGGAGCGCGTGACTATTTAGTGCCATCACGCGTGAATGCTGGAGAATTCTTCGCTTTGCCGCAATCGCCACAGCTGTTTAAGCAGTTGCTGATGGTTGCCAATTTTGATCGTTATTATCAGATCACAAAATGTTTCCGTGATGAGGATTTGCGTGCTGATCGTCAGCCCGAATTTACACAGATTGATTGTGAAACATCTTTCATGAATGAACAGGAAATACGCGATCTGTTTGAAGGCATGATTCGCTTAGTGTTTAAGAACACGCTCGATATTTCTTTGCCAGAGCAGTTCCCGGTGATGGACTTTGCTACGGCAATGGGAAAATACGGATCAGACAAGCCGGATATGCGAGTCAAGTTGGAATTAACTGAACTGACTGATGTGATGAAGGATGTTGAATTCAAGGTGTTTGCTGCGGCAGCATCAAGTGACGGTGGTCGCGTAGTGGCCTTGCGCGTGCCTGGTGGTGGTGCCATGCCGCGCTCAGAAATCGATGCTTATACCCAATTTGTGGCGATTTATGGCGCCAAAGGTTTGGCCTATATCAAGGTCAATGAAAAGGCCAAAGGAAGAGATGGCTTGCAATCTCCTATCGTCAAGAATATCCACGATGCTGCACTGACACAGATTATTGAACGCACAGGAGCAGAAGACGGTGATTTGATTTTCTTCGGCGCGGATAAAGCCAAGATTGTTAATGATGCCATTGGTGCTTTGCGCGTTAAGATTGGTCATAGTGACTTTGGTAAAAAAGCTGGTTTGTTTGACGATGCCTGGCGTCCGTTGTGGGTGGTCGATTTCCCGATGTTTGAATATGATGAGGAAAGTCAGCGCTGGGTTGCATTACATCATCCATTCACTTCTCCTAAGGATGGGCACGAAGACTTTATTTCAACCAATCCTGGTCAGGCGATTGCAAAGGCATACGACTTGGTGTT
>JAATGO010000360.1 GCA_015654605.1 Betaproteobacteria bacterium | reverse complement strand
CGGCGATCACGATCTGCTCCCCTCTGGCACCTGGATCGAGAGCCCGACCCGCTCTGTCGGTGCGACATCCTACGCGTGGGATGGCGCACATCTTACCGACTGGGCGCAATTTTTATTCAGTCGATCCACGTAGTGTGCCATCACAATCGGCGTGGCGGGTTGGACAACAATTATCGCGTGAAGTTTTAGAACGACATCGACGTGAAACCGGAACCTATCCAGAAAGTGTGGCGATCAGCATCTGGGGAACAAGTGCTATGCGTACCCACGGCGATGATGTGGCGCAAATACTCAGCTTGCTCGGCGTGCGCCCCATATGGCGTGCGGGTAATCGTCAGGTGTCTGGTGTTAGCGTGATCCCGTTGTCTGAATTGCATCGGCCACGCATTGATGTCACGACGCGGATCAGTGGCTTTTTTCGAGATGCTTTTCCACAATTGATTGATTTGATTGATGATGCCGTGAATGCCGTCATTGTTCTAGATGAGCCTGTGACACACAATTTTGTCCGTAAGCACTATTTACAGGAAATGGATGACTGGATGAAAGCAGGTGTCGATAGCGATGAAGCCAAAAAACGTGCCAGTTACCGTATTTTTGGAGCACGTCCAGGGAGTTATGGCGCAGGTATTTTGCCTTTGATTCAAGAAAAAAATTGGCAGAACGATGCTGATTTTGCCGAAGCTTATGTCAATTGGGGGGGATATGCTTATACACGTAGCACTCAGGGCAGTGATCAGCGTGAAGCATTTCGTACTCGTCTTTCTGGTGTGCAGGTGGCGTTACACAATCAGGATAATCGCGAACATGATATTTTTGATAGCGATGACTATTTGCAATATCACGGCGGCATGATTGCTACCATACGTGCTTTGACTGGGCAGCAACCGCGCCATTATTTTGGTGATAGCCATGATCCGGCTCGTTCTCAAGTGCGCGACTTGAAAGAGGAAACTCTGCGTGTGTTCCGCTCACGCGTTGTTAATCCTAAGTGGTTGGCTAGTATTCAGCGCCATGGTTATAAAGGTGGACTGGAATTGACGGCAACAATGGATTATTTGTTTGGCTATGATGCTACAGCGCAAGTGATGGAAGACTGGATGTATCAGCAATTAGCAGATGTGTATGCTTTTGATTCTGTCATGCAAGAATTTCTGGAGCAGGCCAATCCATGGGCGCAAAATGCGATTGTAGAGCGTTTGTTAGAGGCTGCTGGACGAGGAATGTGGGCAGCACCAGACCCCCATACACTAGAACAGTTGCGTGAACTTTATTTGCGCAGTGAAACCTTGTTGGAGGCGCGTGGGGAAACAGCACGTGGAACATGATATGAAAACAGGTTCAGATAATTTTTCCAATATAGATAATCGCGCCTTATTCCCTTTTGCCGCGATTGTCGGACAGCCGCAACTCAAAACAGCATTATTACTTTGTGCGGTTGATCCCAGTATTGGTGGTGTCTTAATTCGAGGAGACAAAGGAACTGCTAAAAGTACAGCTGCCAGAGCATTGACTGCTGTGCTACCTGCGATACAAAGAGTCATTGGTTGCGCATACAACTGTGTTCCAGGTGACTCTGTAGCATGCTGTGAGATATGCAAAAGTCAGGCGGATACGGCACCTGCATCACATCTTGGTGAAGTCCCTTTTGTGACATTGCCACTTGGTGCTACTGAGGATCGTGTATTGGGTACACTGGATTTGCAGCGGGCATTGCAGGAGGGGTTGCGTGCTTTTCAGCCAGGCTTGCTGGCAGCAGCGCATCGCGGTATTTTGTATATCGATGAAGTCAATCTTCTGGCCGACCATCTGGTGGATGTTTTGCTTGATGTTGCTGCAATGGGGGTGAATGCCGTGCAGCGTGAAGGTTTGTCTATCTCTCATCCGGCACGTTTTACACTCATTGGTACCATGAATCTGGAGGAGGGTGACTTACGCCCACAGTTATTGGATCGCTTTGGTTTGATGGTGGAAGTGACGGCACCACGCGATAAATCTGTTCGAGCTGAAGTTGTTCGCCGTCGCATTGCCTGGGAGGCTGATCCAGCGGGTTTTGAGGCGCACTGGGTGTCGCAGCAGAACGAGATAAGACAACAGCTCGTGACAGCACAACAACTGTTTCCTAATGTGAAGTTGAACGATGCCTTACTGGAATTGATCAGCCATCTTTGTTGTGAGTTTGATGTCGCCAGCTTACGTGCCGATATCGTGATGCACAAGGCGGCACGTGCTTTTGCTGCATTGGCAGGACGTGTACATGTGATACCAGAAGATGTTCGTCATGCCGCTGAATTGGTGTTGCCACATCGACGACGACGCAAGCCTTTTGAGCAAGCTGGGTTGGATCATGAAAAGTTGGATGAGCTGATGCAACAATCATCGCCACCATCACCATCACCATTTTCACCAGATAAAAAAATCGAAGAGACAGCAGAGACTATGGATAGTGGAGCTCAATCCAACCGTCCAGACAGGGATGAGACAGTGTCTGCAGAAGATATGGCTCCAAATAAAAAGAATGATGATAATGGGAAAGAAGATACTCAGAGCCATTCTGCTACGGAGGTATTTTCTGCTGAAGCAGAGAAGCCTGTTAAGCAACTTAAGGTGGCATCAATGCCGCAGATGACAAAGCAGCCACCAGTTTCCCAGGTAGGGCGCCGTAGTGATGTTCCCCATGCCGCTCATGGACACGTTATTCGAAGTGTGGCAGATCGGCATCCCAGTAGCCTTGCTGTTGGCGCTACTCTACGTAGCGCAGTATTACGAGAGGCGACACAGGGGTCGGTCACTGATTCCACCAAAGGTATCGATGATGTCAAAAAGCCGCGAATACAGATTATCGATGCAGATTTACACCAACAAGTCCGTGCTGGAAAAACGGCAAATTTGATTGTGTTTGTCGTGGATGCTTCAGGTTCGATGGCAGCGCAACGACGTATGGAGGCAGTAAAAGGAGCAGTATTGGCGCTACTGACCGACGTGTATCAGCATCGTGATCATGTGGCAGTGATTGCCTTCCGTGGCGAGGCAGCATCGCTTTTGCTTGAACCTACACATAGTGTGGAGCAGGCAGAGCGAGAGCTACGTGAACTACCTACTGGTGGCAGGACTCCTTTGCCGCACGCATTACAACTGGCATTGCAGCT
>JAATGO010000090.1 GCA_015654605.1 Betaproteobacteria bacterium | reverse complement strand
TGATCCTTAAATTGCGTTAGCTTGACCGCAGATTCTGCCGCATCTTTAGGGCTCATGACGGGCTCACCACTCGTGCGTGTGAGTAGTGGCATCACCTCTTTTAAAAAGGGCGCAATCGCTGCTATGACCCCTTCTGCGTGATTACTGCGTAGTCGATTTATTAATTGATGCAGTGCATGTATGCGGGTAGATAAATTCATGAATTCGCTATTCATGCGGCTTAAGCGACCACTACGCAACCTGATTTCGGGATCTTCAAAAACAGCTGCGCTACGAATAGCCTCTAATCCGATGATGTCGCCGATGAATTTCGCGTTAATATCTTCCAATTGGCGACGATCAATGGTGCCCCCAAGAACACCACCAATCATTTAGACGAATGCCGAGAAGCGTCCACGAATGATACGAGACAGATTAGGTGCAGAAAGTTGCGGTAGTATGAGTATGCTGACGACTCCGGCACAGGCAATTCCCAACGATAATTCCGTTACACGTGTGACCACTGAGTGAAAAGTCGTTGTAGGATCAACGATAGCGGGAATACCGATGAGCGCTACAGTGTACCCAGACAGTACAAAACCATAAGAGCGAAAATTGCGATTGTATGCAGAACCCATAGTACATACGCCGATCCAGATTGCTGTACAGAGCAAAAAGAGTTCAGGTGCTTGTGCAAACGGCCCCATCAGCAGGAAGATAACGAGTGAGCCAATTAATGTACCGGTAATCCGATAAAAACTCTTACCCAGGATCATCGCGCTTTGAGGTTGCATCACCACAAAGACTGTAGTCATTGCAGTGCGAGGAGAATCTAGCTCAAGCCGCATACCAATGCCTAGTGCGAGCAAGGCGGCCAGTGCCATTTTAAAAATGTAAATCCAGGAGGATGCTTCTGTTTGCCACCAGGCAACGACCGCGTCACGAACCTGGTGTCGCAAAGTGATACTGGGTGCGGAACCAGATGCAGGGGCACTGGTTTTCATTGAGCCGCTCCAATGCCAGTGTTATCAGTAGCAGAAGGGGGAGTGTCTTCAAGACCGCCCCCCAGGGCAGCGATCAGTGTTGCATAAGTTGAGAGTTGTTGTGCGTGTAATTGCTGGACAATTTGTTGCTGATTAAGTAATTGACTCTGTGCTGTTAGCACATTGAGATAGTTGGTAAGCCCACGCTGATAGGCTCTGGTAGCAATGGCAACATTCTTTTGCGCGGTAGTAATGGATAGTGTGGCTTCTGTTTGCTGACGCTGCAGTGAGTGCAGATTCGTCACTTGATCAGCAATATTTTGCAACGCAGTGATGAGTAATTGATTGTATCGCTCGACTTCGCCATCGTAATTTGCAGCAGCAGCTCCCAGCTCTCCACGTAAACGCCCGCCTTCAAAAATTGGCAAAGAGATGGCCGGCCCAAATGCGCTGGTGAAGTTATTCAATGCCAGAAACGATAGCATATTGCCGCCTGCGGCAGCAGGGCCGATGTTTGCGAGCAGGTTGATATTTGGGTAAAACGCAGTCTTGGCCACAGCAAAACCTTTGGCGGCAGCTTCGACGCGCCAGCGCGCTGCTGTGATATCTGGACGATGGCCAATGAGGTCAGCAGGCAATGCAGACGGCAACAATCCGGTCTGGAGTATTTCGGGATTTAATGCCAGGGTTGGTCGCGTGATGGTTTCTCCTGCACCTGGGCCTTTGCCCATCAGCGCAGCAAGTTGGTTGTGCAGCAATGCAATATTACCGGATAACGTTTCCAACTGACGACGCGTTTCGGGCAACACGACCTCAGCAGAACTCACTTCTAGTTGTGTCCCGAGACCACCAGCATAACGACGTTGTGCCAGTTGCAACATTTGTTGTTGGCGCGCTAACATCTCCTGGGTATTGTCTTGTAGACCATATTGCAGAGCCAGCTGGATGTAAGTGCGCACAATATTGCTTTCCAGCTCTAACTGTGCAGCTCTGGCATCGGCTGCAACAGCATATAACTGGTCAAGAGCACGTTGACTGGTATCCCGATCGCGTCCCCACAGATCAAGTTCGTAAGACAAACTAAGTGTGGCAGTGTTGTTCCAACTATTGGTGCCGGCGAATGTTCCGCCACCGTAATAGCCGTTTTCTGACCAATGTGTGCGATTGATATTGGCATCCAGGTTGACTTGGGGTAATTCGCCGCCATGTGCTGCAACAGCGAGACCTTGTGCCTGGCGTACACGCGCTGCGGCAATCGCCATAGTGGGGTTATCTTGAATAGCCGTAGTAATGAGGTGGTTCAATTGCGGGTCTGCAAATTTTTCCCACCAGCTAACTTCTGGCCAGTTAGCTTTGGCAGCGACCTGTCGGATGGCATTACCAGCATCTAGGTGATTGGCTGATTGCATCGTGGCCTGTGGCGTAATACCGCCATTATTTGCACAACCGGTAACAATGACACATAGTGCTAAAGAGAGTGCGCAATAAAGGGTTTTTTGCTGCATTGCCTGCTTGTTCATGTAATTACTCAATAAAATGCAAATATCCATGGCTATGGATTATATTTTGCAATGATATTCAAAGATATTTCGTATAGAACAAATATTTATATCAAAAAACGTAACAATATTCTCTCCAATTTGAGTAACAATAAGCACCTACGGGCAGTGGGGGAAGCAATAGAGATTTATTTTTTTGATAATAGAATTTGTTTTTTCAATGCATCGAAATAGTAATGATAGCATTTTGACGTCGGTCAAGAGCGACAGAGGCCAGGGATAATATGGATACTTTGCAAAATATGCGCATTTTCATGCGTGTAGTGGAGGCTGGGAGTTTTACTGCAGCAGCCCAGCAGATGGAGTTGACGACGGCACATGTTTCACGAGCCGTTGCGGATTTAGAACGTCATTTAAGGACGCGGTTGTTGAACCGTACCACTCGCCGTATCGCTTTGACCGAAGCTGGTGAGCGTTATTTGTTGCGCTGTGAGCGGATTATGGCGTATGTATTGGAAGCAGAAGCTGAAGCCGGGGACGCGTATGTCCGGCCATCGGGCAGATTGCGTATACATGCTATGACCAGTTTTGGGCAACGCTACGTTGTTTCTGCTATTTCCAGCTATCAAAGACGTTACCCTGACGTATCGATTGAGCTGACGCTGGCGCAGCGCATTCCAGATTTACTTGAAGAAGGGTATGACGTTTCGGTCGTACTGGCACGTGAATTACCTGATTCTGGGCTCATTTTTCGCCAAATCGGCAGTATTTATAGTGTCATGTGTGCTGCCCCTGCATATATAGAGAAGTATGGAGCACCGCAGTCTCCAGCAGATCTGCTCAATCATACTTGTTTGCAACTGGTCAGTCCTGTTTGTTAGTTCTCCCCTCTTGAACGCGAGGGTGTGTTCCTGGCCATCCTTCGGTAGCGTCGCTGCTGCCTAGCTGGCTACTTCTATAGCCTTGGCCTTGTGCAGGTCCTCCAATGGGAAATAAGAGAGGAAGGAAAAAAGACAACAAATTAAGGAAGAGGAGAAAGCAGGAGACCAAGATGGGAAAAGAAGGAAGGAAGGTACCTAGGTCGCAAAACCCACTCTGGCTACCGAAGCCTACACCGACAAAGCGCGGGCGGCGGTCTGCTAATTA
>JAATGO010000063.1 GCA_015654605.1 Betaproteobacteria bacterium | reverse complement strand
GGAGCAGATGGCATCTTTGGTAGTGACGCCTGAGCAATCATTTTCCAAGCAGGTATTGGATCTATGGGATGAATCGGTTGCCAACGCAGCAGATCAATTGGCCGTAATGTCGGAGAGTGCAAGCCTGACGTTTGAGCAACTTGATCAACTGAGTGATGTCTTGGTAAAAGAATTACGTATGCAGGGAGTACGTGCTGAAGTTTGTGTTGGTGTGCATGCGGAACGTTCAGTGGAATTGGTTGTAGCCTTGTTAGGAGTTCTTAAGGCCGGTGGCGTATATGTTCCACTAGATACTGCATTGCCAGAAGAACGGTTGACGTACCAGATTCACAATAGTGGTGTTGCCATATTATTGAGTGAGCAGCCAGTAGCATGGAAGATATCTGTGCCAGTGATACAGTTGTCTCCAGTTGGATGGCATGCGGAAAAAAATGCGGAAAAATCACAGATAACAAAAAAAACAAAAGGTAAAAAGCAGTCTGTCGCGCGTGTACCGATTCATACTGAGCAGGCTGCTTATGTTATCTATACCTCCGGTTCAACAGGGAAACCCAAAGGAGTGGTGGTCAGTCACGGTGCGTTGGCAAATTACATCCAGGCAGTATTTCTCCGTTTAGATCTGCCTAAAGAAGCAAAAAGTATGGCGATGGTATCAACTGTAGCTGCCGATCTTGGGCATACCGTGCTGTTTGGTGCACTATGTTCCGCACGTCTGTTGCATATGATTTCTCGTGAATGTGCTTTTGAACCAGATAGATTCGCTGCCTATATGCGAGAACATCAGATTGATGTCTTGAAAATTGTGCCAAGTCATTTGCAAGCATTGTTGAGTGCGGCACATGCGGAAGAGGTATTGCCACGCCATCGTCTGGTGCTCGGAGGAGAGTCAACATCTTGGGAATTTCTGGATCGTATTGAAAAGCTGCATCCATCAATGAGAGTGCTTAACCACTATGGGCCAACAGAAACAACTGTTGGTATTTTGACGCAGGAGGCATCTGCCACACATCAAGCGCTACGAACTGCGGCAACCTTACCAATTGGCCGTGGATTACATAATGCGCAGGCATATGTATTGAATGCCTGGTTAGAGCCTGTGGTGCCAGGCATGACAGGGGAGTTGTATCTGGGTGGTATTGGCGTCGCACGTGGTTATCAACGACGACCAGAACAAACGGCTGAGCGATTTATTGCGCATCCATTGGAAGCAGGAAAACGCTTATATCGCACAGGTGACCGGGTAGTCGTCTTGGCAGATGGTAGCATTGAGTATCTTGGGCGTGTGGATGATCAAGTCAAAATTCGTGGTTACCGGGTAGAGTTGCGTGAAGTTGCGCAAGCTCTGCAAGCACAGGAAGGTGTCAAGCAGGCAGAAGTCATTGCGCGGGAACGGCATGATGGAAGATTGGGCTTGCTGGCGTATATAGTATGTCATGATACGAGCAATATATCCGCCATCAATCTTTCGAGTTTACGAGAAAAATTGGAACAGCAACTGCCGGAATATATGGTGCCATCTGCCATTATTCCATTGCCAAATTTGCCACTGACAGCGAATGGCAAGGTGGATCGCAAGGCATTGCCAGACCCAGAGCAGGCGATGACTACAGCATCATTTGAAGCGCCGGAGGGTGATGTTGAGCAGGTATTGGCAGCGACATGGTGTGAGGTACTGGGGATTGATCGTGTCAGCCGCTTAGACAATTTCTTTGAATTGGGTGGAGATTCCATTCTGGTACTCAAGGCAGTCGCAAGAGCACGTAAACGAGGCATACGTCTTTTACCAAAACATCTGTTTGAACAAGGTAATCTACAACAGCTTGCGATCACTGTGAGTGGGGAAGGTAATGCGGTTGCTGGATCTGTTAGCAAAGATGGCGCTGCATCTGAGACAGCGGATGCCTCTGAAACATTGATCCCAATCCTTGGTACGAAAGAGCGGACACAAGCTCTTCCACTGTCATCGGCACAATTGCGGCAATGGTTCCTATGGCAGCTTGATCCCAGTAGTAGTGCTTATCATATCTCGGGGGCATTGCGGCTTGATGGCGAGCTCAATATCGCAGCATTGAGTGTTAGCCTCATGACATTGGTTGCACGTCATGAGATATTACGCACGGTGTTTAGCTCGGATGCGAAAGGTGCCGTATGGCAGCATATCCTTGCTTCTACTACGTTGTCTGAACCAATGATTCCCCTGATTGATCTTTCTGATCTTCCTTCTGCAGAGCAGCAGGTGCGCCTGCAACAGGAAGTGAGCCGTATAAGTCAGCGTCCTTTCGATTTGTGTAAAGGACCATTGTTACGTACAACGTTGATTCGCGTCAGCATGCATGAACATGTTTTGGTGGTGATCATGCATCACATTATTTCAGATGGATGGTCTATGGAGATCATAGTTCGAGAACTGGTGACGCAATACAAAGCCTTTGTAGAAGGTGGAGTGGATCATCTTCCAAAAAATGATGCCAAGCCACAGCTGCAATATGCTGACTATGCCGTTTGGCAGAATGACTGGCTCAATGCAGGAGAACGCAATCGCCAGCTCATCTATTGGAAACAGAAGTTGGGTGATGAGCAGCCAGTACTGCAGCTAGCGGTGGATCATCCACGGCAGGCCATAGCAAAGTACCGTGCAGCGCATTACGCGTTGGAATTACCAGAAGAATTGGTCGCTGATTTACGTGAGTATGTTCGTAGTGAGGGCATGACCTTCTTCATGGTGTTTTTATCGGCATATCAGGTTTTATTGCATCGTTATACAGGACAAAGTGATTTACGCGTGGGGGTACCAATTGCGAATCGACAGCGCTCGGAGACGCAGAGTGTGGTTGGATTCTTTGTAAATACGCAAGTGTTCAGAGCCCAGATTAACAGCCGCATGAGTTTAAGGCAGGTACTCGAACAGGTACGTCAGACAGCGATAGAAGCACAGGCGCATCAAGATCTTCCCTTTGAACAATTGGTGGAAACACTTCAGCCGGAACGAAGCTTAAGCCACAATCCCCTGTTTCAGGTGATGTACAACCATCAGCGGCAAGATAGAAAGATATTGGAAGAGCTACCTGGCTTGACATTACAAAGCTATCCTGTCGGCGAACAGGCCGCTCAGTTTGAATTAACGTTGGACACAGTAGAAGATAGCGATGCGAAGATAAGTATTCGGATGACGTATGCGAAAGAGTTATTTGACGCTTCGACTATTTCTAGAATGGCTCGGCATTATCTGACTCTTTTGCGTACATTGGTTGAAAAACGGGAGCAGTCGGTTGGTGATGTCGTTGTAGTCAATGACAGTGATGTACAACAATGGCATCAATGGAGCGTGAACGGGCAGCAATTCACAGGCTTTGTGCCTGTGCATCGTTT
>JAATGO010000017.1 GCA_015654605.1 Betaproteobacteria bacterium | reverse complement strand
GGCGGCACCTGGGATAAGGGCAAAGGTTGTGACACTTTTGGTCCTATTGGTCCTTGGCTCGTCACACGCGATGAGATCACTTCTCCCAACAACCTACAACTATGGTTGGAAGTCGATGGCAAGCGCTACCAAAATGGCAATACCAATACCATGATTTTTCATGTGCCCTTCCTCATTTCTTACCTGAGCCGTTTCATGAGCTTGCAACCTGGTGATGTCATTTCTACAGGAACGCCTCCAGGTGTCGGCATGGGTGTCAAACCCGAACCTGTTTATCTGCGTCCGGGCCAAACCATTCGCTTAGGTATTGAGGGATTGGGTGAGCAACAACAAAAGGTAATTAGTGCTTAGTAATTAAAAAATGGGGGCGCATATGCTGTTGCACATCTGCTGATATAAAGTCGTGCTGGTCGTATGATGACAGATAGCATCGATCAACAACGCTGATGTAATCCAGTCAGCGCAGAAAAACAGACGGCAGCATGCCCCCACCTTTTTTTCAGTAGCGAAAAAATATAACGATAATTGATTGGAGCAGACATGAACTACTATGATTTTCAAGGACGTAATGCTATTGTCACTGGCGGTGCACAAGGCATTGGTTTTGCTATTGCCGAACGCCTGTTGCAAGGCAAAGCCACCGTTGTACTATGGGATCTGGATGCGGCAGCACTAGCTGATGCACGCTCCAAACTCCAATCACTTGGCCACGTCGAAACTGTCACAGTCAATATTGCAGATCAAGCTGCCGTCACACAAGCTATTGCTTCCACTGAAAAATTTACCCAATCCATTGATATCCTCGTGCATAGCGCAGGTATCGCTGGACAAAATGCACAGGTTGTTGATTACGCCCCCGAAGAATGGCAACGTGTTATCAACATCGACTTGAATGGTGCTTTCTATGTCAATCAAGCAGTCATCTCCCGTATGCTGACACAAAATTATGGCCGCATCGTCAATATTGCCTCGATCGCAGGGAAAGAAGGCAACCCGAATGCATCGGCCTACAGTGCGGCCAAAGCAGGTCTGATTGCATTAACTAAAAGCCTTGGCAAAGAAACTGCAAGCACAAACATCGCGGTCAATGCCATTACACCAGCGGCAGCACAAACTAAAATTCTGGAACAATGTACACAACAGCACATCGACTATATGCTGTCAAAAATTCCCCGTGGGCGTTTTGTGAAAACTCAGGAAATTGCTGCCATGGTGGCTTGGCTGGTATCAGAAGAAAATTCATTTACCACCGCTTCCGTATTTGATCTTTCTGGCGGACGCGCCACTTACTAATTCATCCGTCATTGATGGAAGATGAAATATAAAAAAATACCTGGGACAGGATGGCTTGTTCCAGGTATTTTTGCGTTATCCATATTGATGGATGCAAATCCAACTCAACAACCCCAACTATCACTCCATGCTTCGCCTGCTCAACACCCGCTCCCGGACATTGTCATAGATCCAGTTATACACGAACGTATAGGGCAGGAAAAATAACACCATACCAATATCAAACCAAAATGCCTTTAACAAACTGATCTGCAACCACCAAGCAATCAAGGGAATTACAAGCAGCACTAAACCAATTTCAAAGGTGCATGCATGTAGAATACGCACGGCAAGCGTTCGATGATATTTGCGTAAATACAGACCATCCTGCCGATCTCGGCGTCTCTCAAACCAGTCAAATGCAGAGTTAAAAACAATATTCCAGAGCATTGCAATCAATGAAATAAGCAATGTCAAAATGCCCGCTTGAACGATAGACTGTCCAGTTATCCAAGCAATAAACGGTGCGCACAAAAATAATGCAAATACCTCAAATAAAAGAGCATGCCCGCAACGTTCTAATACAGTTCTATCCGTTACCATAAAAACAATCCTTTCTGCCCAAGAAAAACAATCCTCCCTTAAACAAGGCAGATTATGCCCGGATAAAATGATAGAATTAAATTAATAACCATCGAAATAACCGATATGAACCATTCTCTTGATGCGCTCACCATGTTTGTCAAAGCAGCAACTCTTGGCTCATTCTCTGCTGCTGCACGAGCACTCAACAAACAGCAATCCACAGTGAGCGAAGCCATCGCCAATCTGGAAATTGATCTGAGAGTAACGTTGTTTAACCGTCAGACACGTCGCCCTACACTCACCGAACAAGGTACCGCATTACTGGTACATGCTCAACAAGTGCTACAGGCGAATGACCGGCTTAACCGCTCCGCTCAACAGTTATCGACCGGACTGGAAGCACGGTTAAGCTTTGCATTGTCCGATACTTACCAATCTGACGTCTTTGAAAAAAATCTGAGCAAGCTAGAACAACGCTATCCCGACCTCATGCTGGAATGCCTCATTGCTGAAGATGACGATGCTGTCGCGTTAGTACAGTCTGGTCGCGCGCAACTGGCACTGGTCGCTGCACAATCCAGCTATCCCTCTGATATTAATTTTGAAACCATTGCCGAACAATCAGAAATCGGTCTATATGTGAGTAAAAGCCATCCCTTGGCACAAATAATGCCGATCACAGAAGAAGTGTTACGTGCTACACGCGAGCTAAAACTGAATACATATAGAAATGACCGACACCAGAATGGATTAAACTGGTCCTCATCAAGTTACTTGATCTTACTGGAGATGACAGAGCTTGGTTTTGGTTGGGCGGAGTTGCCACGGTGGATCGTACGACGCTTTGGCGCAGCTAATTTAGTAGAAATGGCGCTGAATGGCTGGCCTAAAAAGATTCAGGTGCATGCCATCTGGTCGCGCCACCACGGTCTTGGTCAGGCTGGAACCTGGCTATGTGAAAGATTTCTGGCGCGGATATAACGCACACACTCGGCATCATCAGCCCTCTCCATAGATATTATTCCTTAGTTACGTCGCTTTCACCTCTCCTCACTTCTCTTTACTCAATCATAGCATCCGCTGGAAACAGCACCGTAAACGTACTACCCTGTCCCGGTTTAGAATCAATCGTCAATGTGGCACGATGGCGCAATAGTACATGACGAACAATTGCCAATCCAAGTCCAGTTCCCTGCGTTTCTCTCGAGCGACTTTTATCAACCCGATAGAACCGCTCTGTCAAACGAGTCATATGTTCCGGACTGATACCAATTCCTGTATCTCGTACCGTAAATTGAACACCATGCTCGTTACGTTCCCAACATAGAAAAATAGTGCCATCCTGTGGCGTATAACGCACAGCATTCGATACCAGATTACTGAATGCACTACGGATTTCATCCACGCTACCATAAATATCCGGCCCAGAAACACTAAGTGTCAGTGTATGGTGCCCCTGAGACAACGCCTGCGCCTCTTGTAACAACGCTTCCAATAAAGGGCGTATGTGGACATGTTCCGTGCGCAAAGGATAATCAATAGATTCCAATCTGGTTAATGTCAGCATGTCATCAATTAGATTCTGCATGCGATGCCCCTGCTCCACCATCAATTTCAGATGCTCGATACGGACAGTCGAATCCAAATCAGGTTGCGCTAGGGCAATTTCCAAAAAACCATTAATCACAGTTAATGGTGTACGCAATTCATGGGAGGCATTCGCAATAAAGTCACGTCGCATCATATCAATGCGATCAGACTCCGTAACGTCATGTGTAACAAGAATCTGCCGCCGATTTTCAAAGGGGATGATTTGCACAATCAGCTTGCGTTCCTGGACACTGATTGTCAAAGGCGACTCATAACGTCCCAGAATAATATAGTCAATAAATGCAGGCTGACGAATAAGGTTAGTCACACGCATCCCCTTATCACGATCCAATTGCAAACCCAAATGGTTTTGTGCCGCAGCATTACACCACTCAAGAAACAGCACATCGTCCATAATGACGACGCCATCAGGCAATAGACCCATCGCTTGCCGGAATCGAGCCAACCACTCTGTCAGGTCGGCTCGACTTCTCTCCTCATCGCGTAACAACCGATATAAATGCGCAAAAATATCTGTCCATGCACCCCAACCATGAGGCTGCCTGGAATCCACTGGATCTTCCAGCCATGTTCCTAAGCGATACAGATAATATAATTGGGAAAATGTTAATAATGCCAGCAATAATAAGGCGACTGACAATCCTGTGATCATGCCAAAAAAATACCAGACGATGCCAACAGCGAAGGCTCCCACCAGGTACCGTAAGGCCACAGGAATCCAAAACAACAATTGTGGGTTCATGAGTCCGATAAATTATTTTGTAGAAAGCATGTAGCCTACACTACGTACGGTCTTAATGAGATATCCAGCATCGCATAAGGCTTTTCGCAACCGCAGTACATGAACATCCACAGTACGTTCCTCTATAACGACGTGGTCCCCCCACACTCTATCCAATAATTGGCTTCGAGAAAATACCCTCTCTGGATAAGAGAGAAAAAATTTTAATAATTTGTACTCTGCATGTCCAATATCAACTCTCACACCGTTGTGCATAACGGAACAACTGGCTGGATTCAATACCACTGAACCAACAACAATTTCTTCCTGAGAATGATCCGGACTGTTGCGACGAAGCAATGCCCTGATGCGTGCAGTCAGTTCACGTGGAGAAAAGGGTTTAGTAATGTAATCGTCTGCGCCATTATCAAGACCAGCCACTTTATCCTCTTCCATGCTTTTGGCTGTTAGCATGATGACAGAAATTTTCTGTAATTGACGCTCGCCTCGAATACGTGAAAGAAGATGCAAGCCACTGCGATCAGATAGCATCCAATCCAGCAATACCAATGGTGGCGTGCGACGCTGCACAAAGTCCCATGCCGCAGCTGTATTTGACACAATGACACTGGACCAGCCTGCCCGTTTGAGAGTAAATGCAATCAATTCAGCAATGGAAGGTTCATCTTCAACTATCAGGATAGTAGTCATGTTAACCAATGCTTGAGCAAGACGTTATATATATTCATGTTGCGGCGGTATAGCAACAATATATGCGATATATGCCGGTGCGCGGTGGTTGCCACTATGCTCATTTGCTTTCCTGGCTAGGAAAAAATTCTCTATGTCGAATATCCTTCCCCCCCACCACATAGATAACATATTCAGCAATATTTTTGGCGTGATCGCCGATACGTTCAATGGCTTTCGCTACCCACATCGTATCAATGGATGCTGAAATCGTGCGCGGATCTTCCATCATGAACGTCACCAGATTACGCGTAATAGAACGAAAACCATGATCGATATTGACGTCCTGCGCAATCAACGTAACTGCCTGCTTTTCATCCAAACGTGCAAAAGCATCCAACGCGCTACGCAACATATCAGAAGCATCCTCTGCGATCACACGCACCGTTTCATAGTGATCTGTCAAGCCAATCCCACGCTTATGCAAGTGAATGGCAATACGTGCAATCTTGCTGGCCTCATCACCAATGCGCTCCAGATCAGTAATAATTTTAATCGTCGCCATCACTGTGCGCAAATCATTGGCAGTTGGCTGCCGGCGCACAATCAGATGACTACAGGCTTCGTCAAGATCAACTTCCTGCCGATTGACACTTTCATCATCTTTCATCACTCGCGTCGCTAATTCCACATCGCCAGTACGAAACGCAGTAATCGCATCCTGAAACTGGCGTTCGACTATTCCCCCCATCGCCAAGACACTCGAACGTATGGTTTCTAAATCTGCATCATATTGTCTGGATGAGTGATCTCCTGTCATATTGACTCCTTGAAATGTTGACTATTCACGTTGTTTTTCATCCAAAACGTCCGGTAATGTAATCTTGCGTTTCCTTCCGCCCCGGATTCATGAAAATCTGATCTGTTTCCCCAAACTCAACCAACTCGCCCAAATACATGTAAGCGGTGTAATCGGAGCAACGCGCAGCTTGTTGCATGTTGTGCGTCACAATCGCAATGGTGTAATCGTTCTTGAGGTTCTCTATTAATTCCTCTACTTTGGCTGTGGAAATTGGATCCAAAGCAGAGGTCGGCTCATCAAGCAAAAGGACTTCCGGTTTCACTGCCACACCACGTGCAATACAAAGTCTTTGCTGCTGTCCTCCGGACAGTGACAGTCCACTCTTATTCAATTTATCCTTGACCTCTTCCCACAAAGCGGCCTTGTTCAATGCCCACTCCACACGCTCATCCATTTCCCCCTTAGGAAGATTTTCATATAAACGGATGCCAAAAGCGATATTGTCGTAAATCGACATTGGAAATGGTGTCGGCTTCTGAAATACCATACCGATTTTAGCGCGTAACATATTTAGATCTTGCCTAGGATCCAGAATATTGCTACCGGCATAGATGATATTTCCTTCCGCACGCTGACCAGGATATAAGTCATACATGCGATTAAACGTACGTAACAAAGTCGACTTTCCACATCCAGAAGGCCCTATGAATGCAGTGACCTTTCTCTCGAAAATAGGTAAATTAATATTTTTCAATCCCTGAAAAGTGCCGTAGTAAAAATTCAGGTGAGAAACATCAAGTGTCATCTTTTGTTCTACACCTGCCATTTTTTGCATAGTCATATTATTTATCTTTTCCATTAACCTGGTAACTTTTGACTGAATAGAGTACGAGATAAAATATTGAGTAGTAACACACTCAGTGTAATCAGTAATGCGCCACCCCATGCCAATGCTACCCAATTATCATAAGGGCTCATGGCAAACTGGTTGATAACAACTGGCAAATTGGCAATCGGACGATTCATGTTCGTACTCAAAAACTGATTATTCAATGCCGTAAATAATAAAGGTGCAGTCTCCCCAGAGATGCGTGCCACGGCAAGCAGCACGCCGG
>JAATGO010000160.1 GCA_015654605.1 Betaproteobacteria bacterium | reverse complement strand
CTGTAAATTGGTCACATCCAACTGACGGATGACACAATTCTCTAGAGATGATAAAGATTGCAATTGTTCCTTATTGATATCCGTTACAATGACACGCGCTCCCTCAGCGAGATAAGCTTCTACCGTAGCGCGTCCAATTCCTTGTGCGGCAGCAGTAATCAGTGCCGTTTTTCCTTCTAGTCTCTTGCTCATGTTTTATCCTTAATAATTAATATTATCAATATGGTGATGATGTTTGCTACTGGTAATGAATGCTGTCATTTTGAATGGTCTTATCGATATGCATGATGTCTGCTTATCCTCTTCATCCATTACCTCCATTTATATTTATTGCACCTGCTCTAGTACCAGTGATTGTTTTTCAATACGTACCCAGTCCCACTCAATACCAAGACCAGGGGTGAATGGCACTTCTGCGTAACCCTCCGCAATGGTGAAGCGTGAATGGGTAATGTCATCAAGTTGCGGTATGTACTCAACCCAACCCGCATTAGGAACGGCACCGCACAAAGAGACATGCAATTCCATTAAAAAATGGGGACATACGGTAATGTTGAAGCTCTCTGCCAGGTGTGCCACTTTTAGCCACGGGGTAATACCACCAATACGCGCAGCATCAACCTGTATGATGGAGCAAGCTTCACGTTGTAGATATTCACGGAAATGCGCCATCGAATAAATGGATTCTCCCACCGCAATCGGTATCGGTGTGGTTGCAGAGAGTCTCATATGGCCACCCAGATCCTCCGCTGGCAATGGCTCCTCCAACCAAGCAAGATTGAACTCCTGGAAATGATATGCACGGCGTATTGCTTCAGAAACTGTAAAAGCCTGATTGGCATCAACCATGATCTCGAAATAAGAACCAGCTGCTTCACGCACAGCAGCCAAACGATCCAGGTCATCCCGCAAATGAGGCTTGCCAACCTTGATTTTGGCACCCGAAAAGCCTTGCGCCTGTGCCTGCAGTGCTCCCTCTACTAATGCATCAATTGGTAGCTGTAACCAACCTCCCTCAGTAGTATAAACAGGTATCTTCGCTTGCGCTCCTCCGGCCTCAATCCATAAAGGATTGTCATGCCGTTTGCAACGCCAATCCCATAATGCCGTATCGACAGCTGCCAGTGCCAGACTTGTAATGGCACCCACTGCTGTGGCATGCGTATGAAACCATAAATCTTTCCAGATGGCTTCAATCTGGCGAGGATCACAACCAATCAAGCGTGGAGCAAGATGATCTCGTAACAAGGCAATGATCGAAGAGCCTCCTGTGCCGATAGTATAGGTATAACCAATCCCTTCAGAACCATCATCGCAGATGATGCGAAGAATCGGTGTTTCCTGTGTGACGAAAGTCTGGATAGCATCGTGTCGTACCGTTTTAGGAGGCAAGGCAACAAGTCGAATTTCTACAGTTTTTATGCGTGTCATAACATTCAATTAATGGGGAGTTTGCAATCGATAAATACGTTGTGCATTACGATGTAACAGCTTTGCCTGCTGTTCTTCACTACATGCATGTAATAATGCGTGTGTTGCTTCTATCCAAACCTGCAAACCTCCTCCCAAAGTGCAGACAGGCCAATCACTACCCCAGACGACACGATCCCAGCCAAAGCTGTTAATCACATGTTCGGCATAGGGGCGCAATGTGTTGATATCCCACTGTGCATCGGCGTAGGCAACCAACCCGGATAGTTTGCAATTAAGGTTGGGGTAGCGTGCGAGTTCAGTGATGGCATTTTTCCATTCTGCAAAGGTTTGTGTAGTGCTTTCCTTTATCGCTGGCACACCACAATGATCCAGCACAAAACGGACTTCAGGACACTGCTGTACCAGTGGCAATGCCACGCTCTGTAATTGTCTAGCCAATACGCATAGGTCAAAACTATAATCAAAAGCAGTCAATTGACGTAGGTTGGCAACAAACAAAGGCGTTTTTGACAGGCTATCGTCACTGGTGTGTAGAATACGGCGTACACCCTTAATCTCTGATTTTCCTGATGTCCCCGATATCTCTGATGCCTGATGCAGGCGCTGTAATTGCTGCGTGAAATCATTGTGCTCAGGCCGACAGTTGGCTATCTGACCAGCCAGAATACACTCCGGCTGTATTGCCAACTTTTGCAACAAAGCTATCTCAGCAGCAATATCATCAGGTGCAACATCGACCTCCATGTACAGCGCAGAGTTAATATCGTAGTCGCGTGCTAATCGTGTGTAGTCTTCAAGCACGAAAGCACGTTCCAGCGCACTACCAACAATCCATGGATAACGTAATTGTTGTGGATAAATCAAATGTAGATGAGTATCAATGATATGCATAGTCTCGTTTTCATCTCAGTCCAACAAGCCATATTCAGCATTGATTTGTGCGGTATGTTCACCAATTTTTGGGGAAGCACGTTCAGCCTTGAGCAAGCCACCATCAATGCGAATCGGGCAGCGTGTAGTAGTAAGCGTATGCCCATTATCACGTTGTACTGATTGTAAAAAATCGAGTATTTGAAAGCCTTCATGTTGTAATAACTCATGCCAATCCATTACAGGCGCACACCAATAATCAGCTGGCTCCAACAGATCCAGCCAGGTACGTGTTGGACGTTTGCATAAATGATCAACTAAATGCTGCTTAATATCATCACGTTGATCAAACCAGCTCTGGGGATCGGAATACACTGTCAACGCATCACATCCAAGAATTTTTCCTAATGTCGTAATGGATCCCATAGCTAAAGCCAAATAACCATCTGCTGTGCGATAAATGCCGTATGGAGCACCAAGATAGGCATGTGCATTATTGACAGCGCTACGTTCCGGAAGCTTTCCACCATCGTTCAGATGTGTTGTGAGTACTTCAAACTGCAAGTCCAGCATCGATTCGAGCAAGCTGACTTCAGCTAGCCCTCCCATTCCTGTCACACCACGCCGTACTAAACAGGCCAAAATCCCTTGTACTAGATGCGCTCCTGCAAAAAGATCGGCAACAGCGATTCCTGCAGGTACGGGTCCTTGATCATGATCACCATTGAGCCATACAAAACCCGTACGACTTTGTGCGAGCAGATCTTGACCTGGCAGGTTGACCCATGGTCCCTCATTGCCGTATCCAGTCACGGTACCATAAACCAGTCTCGGATTGATCTTGCTGACATTAACGTAATCCAGACCAATACGTTCCATGACGCCTGGACGAAAATTCTGAATCAAGACATCAGCACGGGCAATTAATTGTTTCACACGTGCCAAATCTCCTGCATCTTTAAGATCAGCAGCATAGCTGCGTTTATTACGATTAATAGTATGAAACAGAGTGCTGTCACCATCTAGCTCTAAATTGGAAATATAGAGCTGGCGACATAGATCACCTTTAAGCGGTCGTTCTATCTTTAATACGGT
>JAATGO010000052.1 GCA_015654605.1 Betaproteobacteria bacterium | reverse complement strand
TTCGGCAAAATGGAGCAACCCGCTACCAATGCCACGACGAATCCTACCAACACGTTTCGTAAGGGAATGTGTCTCATGGATGAAACTCCTGAAGTTTGTCTTGTCCCAACAAATAAGCACTAGGATTACTTTCTAGCTTACGACTGATTGTCCGTACTGAGGCCAGCGTACTGCGCAGTTCTGCAAGCGCTGGCCCAATATCAGCGACACTCTGCATGCCACTATTCAATGCTCCCTGATTCTGATCAAGCATCTGTTCAATTTTCTTGCTGCTAGCGGCAAGCGAGGCCATGGCTTGCTGAGCATTATTAAGCGCATCAACGCCTTGTGTAGCTAACAGCTTGTTGACCTGCTGCATAGCGCTATTCGCTTGACGCGTAGCATCGCTCATTTGTTGTACCAAACTACCCAGATTATTTTTCTGGCTGGCCAAGGCCGCACTGACTTGTTCCAAATTTGCCAGTGTCTGAGTCAAATTACGGGCATTAGTCGCCGATAAAAACTGTTTGACATTCATCAACACATCATTCACATTGGTCATGACACCTTCACCGTTACTCAAAAGCATATTAAGTGGTGATGGTGTAGCAATGATCACCGGATCAGCATCACCCACCCGCTCGAGTTTCGGACTCTGTGGAGAACCACTGCTAAGTTGGATCAAAGAAGTGCCAGTGATGCCTGCCAAAGCCAGTTTGGCACCAGTATCTTTCTTAATCGGAATATCTCCTTGTACACGTATGCGTGCCCGTACTTTGCGCGGGTCATCTGGATCCAGGGTCAGGCCAACCACATCACCTACTCTAATTCCACTGTACTGCACCGAGC
The DNA here is from genome assembly GCA_015654605.1 of Betaproteobacteria bacterium. The sequence continues at coordinate 6,064 of JAATGO010000052.1, read as the reverse complement.
TTCCTCTGGACAAACCACTGACTGCCTCATTGAATATGACGGTGTAGTAACTGAAATTTTTGTCGCCGCGCGATTTATCCAGCCATAGGCAAAACAATATGGCTGCCGCTGCTATCAGCACTGTAAACAATCCTATCAGGACATGATGTGCACGTGTTTCCATGATCAATGTTTCTCCTGCAGCGATAGTGCTGCCTTGCTGGCTGCGCGCCCGCGCGGCCCTTGAAAATAATGTTGTATCCAGGGGTCATCAATAGCAGCAACGGTATCAATATCAGCCACTACCAATATGCGCTTTGCCGACAATACCGCCACTCGATCACAGATGGCATACAACGTATCCAGATCGTGTGTAATCAGAAAAACTGTCAAGCCCAGCGCATTGCGTAATGTCAAAATCAAATGATCAAATTCAGCTGCCGCGATCGGATCCAAACCCGCAGTAGGCTCATCTAAAAATAAAATATCTGGATCCAATGCCAGTGCGCGTGCTAATGCAGCACGCTTGATCATACCACCTGACAATGCGGCTGGATGTTTATCCCCTGCATCTGGCGGCAAACCAACCAACGCCAATTTGACTGCAGCCAGGTGCAGCGCTTCGGCACGCGTCAAACCGCTATACTCCACAAGTGCTAGCGTAATGTTTTCCAGAACTGTCATCGATGAGAACAATGCTCCCCGTTGAAACAAGACACCAAAGCGTCTTTCAAACTGAGACCTGAGTTGGGAAGATAAGGCCGATAGATTTTCTCCAAATATCAATACATCACCCGCAGTGGGACGCTGCAGCCCAACGATACTACGTAGCAATACTGATTTCCCTGAGCCAGAGCCCCCGACCACCCCCAAAATTTCACCGTGTCGCACCTGCAAATTCAGTTTGTCATGAACAGTTTGCTGACCAAAACGGTTAACTAGGCCAATGACATCAATGATTACGTCCTGAGATAACAAATGGTTTTCCCGGTCTTCGGTTCCAGATAAATTTACCATTTCATCTCCATGTAAAACAGTGCTGCCAACGCATCAATAAGAATCACCAAGAAGATAGATTGCACTACACTAGAAGTCGTGTGCTCCCCCACTGACTGGGAGCTACCAGTCACCTTAAAACCTTCCAGACAGCCGATAAGAGCGATCACAACAGCAAATATCGGCGCTTTAGCTATCCCCAATATAAAATGATGTATCCCGACATCTCGCTGCAACAAGATCATAAACATCGTTGGAGTGATATCCAGACTCAATGCGCACACGAGCGCACCACCAAGCAACCCGGACATCATGGCAATGAACGTCAATGCTGGCATCGCCACCAGCATTGCCAGCAATCGTGGCAGCACCAGTAATGCCATAGGATCGAGTCCAATCGCACGAATAGCATCAATTTCTTCATTGGCTTTCATCGATCCTATTTGTGCAGTAAATGCACTGGCAGTGCGACCGGCCATCAAAATCGCAGTCAGCAACACGCCAAATTCACGTAAAAAAGAAAATGCGACCAAATCAACGGTATAAATACTCGCCCCAAAATTGGCAAGTACGGTCGCGCCAAGAAATGCAATGACAGCCCCCACCATGAATGTCAATAAGGCGACAATGGGTACAGCATTCAGACCCGTTTGCTCAATTTGGGCAACAACGGCGGTTATGCGCCAGCGGGATGGATGCAGCAAATTACTGGCTAACACTTGCAAAGTCAATCCGGTAAAACCAAGTAGTGCCAGCGCATTAGCATACAATTGCGTGATTGCAGCGCCAATGTTGGCCAGTAAGTCGCTCGCACCAGAATGCTTCACAACAGGCGCGATCGTCGGACGACCATCAAGCGCCTGAGCAACTGTAGCAAGCAAAGAACACCAGGCAGTAGATAAATTTCCCCCGGCTTGCGCCACCTCCAGTGCTCGCTGTGCACCGATGAGATCAACAAGCAACGCCGCGCCAGCAGTGTCAAGTGCCGTGAGTTGCTCGAAATTGAGTTTCTCCAGCCCCTTCAATTGTGTGTGGACACCTGTGATTTGGCGTTGTAGATCGTGATAATTCGCTAATGTCCAGTCTCCACGTATACATAACATCGCTGGAATCGATGTCTGATCGAAAGAAAGTAATGCAGCAGTACGTGTATTCTTACTGGAAGTTACTTGAAACAACTGTCACTCCATTCATGTAATAAAACATACATCATCATAAACACAGCACTAGATAACTCACATGAACGCAAGAGTCAACTGTCCTACCTGGACAAAGTCTACCATTCACCTGCTCCCATATAAGAATGCTCTACTCAACTTAGAAACTATGAAAATCCATGCAGGATAGTATCGACCACCCATCATGCAGCCTGCCGCCCAGCCAATATTACATTATCGCCCATAGTGTAGTGCATATCAGCAACCATACCTTCTTTGTACCAATAATCTATTCCACACCACAGGCTACATCAGGCTGATGCCGCTTGTTTTCGCAATGCCCCCCTAGGATTTATAGCCTATTTTATAGGTATGTAGATATTTCACAGGAAATGCTAGCGAAAAAATAATACTTATTTTATGGATAAAGCAACTATGAGCATGACAGTATTAGTTAGTTTATGCCTAGAACGTCTGAGTCGCTATCGTCATACGCTGATTCTATCCTGGTAGATATTTTTATATACGAGTCCTCTCCTTACTCCAGACAAACACTACGGCAACGCAAAAAATAGATGCCGTTTATAATAAATCTATTCTACGGCAATGACCTGGATCTATCTCATACCAGAATCCTTATTTACTTGAATCTTTATTCACTCATTATGCAAGGAAAAACAATGGAATTCCGACAACTTGGCCACTCTGGTCTGAAAGTACCCGCCCTGAGTCTGGGCACTGCTACCTTTGGTGGCAGTAATGCTTTCTTCGAACGCTGGGGAAAGACGCAAGGCAATGAAGCGCAACGTATGGTCGATTTATGTCTTGAACATGGTGTCAATTTATTCGATACGGCGGATGTTTACTCTGATGGCCTATCGGAGCAAGTGCTCGGGCAAGCACTCAAAGGAAAGCGTGAACGCGCACTCATCTCCACTAAGGCCACCTTCCCAACCGGAACGGGGGCAAATGATATGGGGTCATCACGTTACCACCTGGTACGCGCCTGTGAAGCCAGCCTTAAGCGATTACAAACCGACCATATTGACCTGTACTTCATGCATGGCTTTGATGCATTAACACCTATTGAAGAAACATTGCGCGCACTGGACGATCTCATTTCCAGTGGCAAAATCAGTTACATCGGTGCCTCCAATTTCTCTGGATGGCAAGTCATGAAATCATTGGCGACTTCTGAAAAATATGGTCTGGGACGCTATGTTGCCTATCAAGGCTACTATTCCCTGATCGGACGTGACTACGAGTGGGAGCTCATGCCATTGGCATTGGATCAAGGCTTGGGCACCATGGTCTGGAGCCCACTAGGCTGGGGGCGTCTGACGGGCAAAATTCGGCGAGGACAAACCGCATGGGCAGGACGAATCGCCGCTGGTGGCGCCGAAGGAGGGCCTCCCGTGGATGAAGAAAAACTGTTTGCCATCGTGGATGTACTCGATAGCATCGCAACTGCCCGTGACAAAACGATCTCTCAGGTAGCGCTTAACTGGTTATTAGGACGCCCCAGCATTGCCAATATTGTTATCGGAGCACGTGACGAAACACAGTTATTACAAAATCTGGGGGCGCTAGGCTGGACGCTCAGCCCAGAAGAAGTCGCGCAACTTGATACCGTCAGCCATCAAACGCCAATCTATCCTTACTGGCATCAAAAAGGTTTTGACGAACGTAATCCCAAACCGACAACCTGGTGATGCATGCATTGCCCTACGTATAATCATGCGTAGGGCAATGATTCATAAATTACGATCGATTATGATTGCACAGGGAGCGCCTCTGGCTCCACTTTATTGGAGTCCACAAGATTACCTACATCTGCCTCAGGAGATTTGTATTGGCCACCGTACTGCCCCAGTTTATCTTCTGATATATCTCCATTTCGGCGCCTTACTTTCTTTCATTTTCATCTTCAAACAACAAAAAAATACTATTGTGCCGTACATGAAAACAGTAAACGGGTTAAAAGCAATCCGTAATCACCCCAGCCAAGTTAAGTAGCGCTAATAAACACTTACCTTTACTTCCCGATGCAAAACCGAGAAAAAATCACCCCCAACAAATCATCTGAAGTGAACTTGCCAGTAATACTACTCAAGCGCTCTTGTGCTAGCCGTAGCTCCTCGGCAAAAAGATCCAGTGATTGATCACTGGTTTTGTTCTCTACGGAGACGAGACCTGCGGCATCATCTAAATGTTGGCGTGCAGCCTTGAGTGCTAACAAATGCCGTTCGCGTGCCAAATAGCGTGACTCTACTGTCTGCTCCCAACCGGCAATGCGCAGTAACTCTGCGCGCAGTAAATCAATGCCCAGGTGATCTGTAGCGGAAAGGTAGATGTGTGTCTCTGCGGATGTTCTCTCGACTGTCGGCTTATGACCTGAACGATCAATTTTGTTCCAGACACGAATGACCGGAACATTCTCAGGAAAACGCGCACTGATGTGTTCGTCTTCCATGGTCGGCCCGCGGTCAGCATCGAGCATATGTAAGATCACGTTTGCTTTGGCGACCTCTTCCCATGTACGTGCAATGCCGATACGCTCGACTTCGTCAGGACCCGTACCATCCTCACCAGACTCTCGAATCCCTGCTGTGTCGATAATATTGAGCGGCATGCCTTCAATCTGTATGGTTTCACTCACTTTGTCTCGCGTAGTACCAGCAATCGCTGTCACGATAGCGACATCAGATCCCGCCAATACATTAAGTAGTGAAGATTTACCTACATTGGGTTGTCCTGCCAATACAATGTTCAAGCCATCACGTAGCAACGCCCCTTGCGATGCATGCATGAACACCTCATCTACTGTGGCACGGAGGGCAGCAAGCTGTCCTCGCGCATTAGATTGCTCGAGAAATTCAATTTCTTCTTCTGGAAAATCCAAGGTAGCTTCCACCAACATACGCAAATTCGTCAGCTTTTCTACCAAGTCATGAATGATTTTGGAAAAAGCTCCCGACAGCGACTCTGCCGCTGATTTTGCAGCAGCCTCAGTCGACGCTTCGATCAAATCGGCTACAGCTTCTGCTTGTGCCAGATCAATTTTGTCATTGAGAAAAGCACGTTGGGTAAACTCTCCTGGCTGTGCCAGGCGCAAGCCAATTTCTGCACCAGCCTCAAGACATCGAGCCAGCAACATTTGCATTACCACAGGGCCGCCATGGCCCTGCAGTTCAAGCACATCTTCGCCAGTATAGGAATGTGGCGCACGAAAATAAATCGCCAACCCACAATCGATGGCGCTGCCATCAGCGCGCTGAAATGGGAGATAAGTTGCCTGACGCGACGGCAGCGATGCCACGCCGCAAACAGCAAGGAGCACCTTGCTGAGCTCTTTGCCAGAAATACGTACTACACCAATGCCACCACGTCCTGGTGCAGTGGCAATAGCGGCGATAGGAGAAAAATCAAATGTCATGATACGTAATAGCTTGCCATTAATTAACAAAGAAATAAATAAAATAGAAACAAAATGCGTGTAATAGTCACAATAAATTGAACAAATACTATCTGCACATGAAAAAGCCCGTGACATTATTTTCACGGGCTTTTTTAAATTAACAAGGAGTGGAATGCTTATTCTTGTTCGGGAATGCGTTTTATATCCATACGTTTATACGCTTTTATGCACCACTTCCCTTGATACGAATAAATGCTCAGGTTTTGCCCGCATTCATCTTCTTGGTAATCACCCACTGCTGCGTAATCGATAACACGTTATTGGTAACCCAGTACATCACCAAACCAGCTGGGAAGAAGAAGAACATGACCGAAAACACAATCGGCATAAACATCATGACTTTCGCCTGAACAGGATCTGGTGGCGTCGGATTGAGTTTTGTTTGGATAAACATGGAAATCGCCATGACAACCGGCAAAATGTAATAGGGGTCTGGTGCCGCCAGATCATGAAT
>JAATGO010000257.1 GCA_015654605.1 Betaproteobacteria bacterium | reverse complement strand
CTCAGCACTGGCAAGGACATACCAGTGTGAGCGAAAGTGACTTTTGGCCCGCTTTCCTGATTGTTGGTTTATTTGCTACGGCATCTATTTCGATTACTAGGTATTTGCCACGCAATGCTGGTATGGAACTGAGCGGCCGTAAAACATTGGCAGAAGAGACACATGGAACGCAGGAGATGAACTGAAGTCATATGTGTAGTAGGGCCTTAACCGAGGGACTGTTTCAAATTTCCTCATTGTGATTATTAAACGGTTGAAACTATTTTTCTGGAGATGTTATGTTGCGCTTAAAAAAAATATTGCGGCAGGTGCCAATATCAATTTTTCGGGTTGCAGGTATACCGATTTTTGTTTTCGGAATGTCATTGAATGGTTCTGCATTTGGTGCTTCGCTGGCAGATATCAGCAACCAGGATGCCAGTAGTGGTTTAAAGGCTGCACTGGAAAAGGGAGCAAGTTCTGCGGTTTCCAAGTTGGGTGTCACCAATGGCTTTCTTAATAATGACAATGTGAAAATCAAACTGCCAAGTGCTTTGGATAAGGCCATGCCATTATTGCGCATGACTGGCTATGGGCAAAAAGCAGATGACTTGGTCACCGATATGAATCATGCTGCGGAGGCTGCTATACCACTGGCAAAGCCATTGTTAGTGAATGCAGTCAAATCGATGAGTGTGACAGATGCTAAAAATATTCTGTCGGGCGGCGATACTTCTGTGACAGATTTCTTTAAACAAAAGACATCAACACAATTGCAGCAGCAGTTTTTGCCGATTGTTAAGAAAATTACGGATCGTAATGGTTTATCCGCTTCCTACAATGCTGCCATGGGTAAGGTTTCTCAGACAGGTCTAGTTTCAGGTGATCAGGCAACGGTTGAGGGATATGTGACGCAACGTGCGCTTGATGGATTATTTTACATGATCGGAGAAGAAGAAAAATCCATTCGGAAAAATCCATTAGAGGCCGGTAGTGCAATTATTGGCAAAGTTTTTGGCGCAATGAAGTAAATTGTTATCTCGTTGTGGTTATCTATCCCTATTTTTCAAAACAGGGATAGATAACAGAAGAGATCGAAAAAATAAACGACACTAAACATCTGATGATCGTTTGATAATTTCCAGTGAGCATCGTCTGGCTGGACTTTTTTGTACATTTCCCCTATACTTTCCATCGTCAGTTCACGAGAGCAACGAACTGAGCATCTTTCTTCATGAGATTTGCAGCTATTTAGATTCGTTCAGCTTATCTCGCTTTGGCTTTGCGCCTGTCGTTTCAGGCGCTTGTAATGCCAGAGTCATTCATCGTCAAATAATAATTTGACTCTATGGCCTTTAATGGCTACCGGTTCGCTTCAAGATGTTTGCCCAAGAGGGCGCGAATCATCTACATTGATAATCACATGTGCCGTGATAGGAATCATGGCAGTTGTAAAGGGGGTCAATAATACGATGCGATTATTACGCAAGTATATTACTGGCGCAGCTATTTTTGTGCTGTGTGCCATTTTCTTGATTCAATGGATAGATATGGATGTTATCACCAAGTATCAGGGCGACCTGATTTACTATGGTGAGAAGCATTTGCAATTGGTTGTCATATCTATGCTGCTGGCATTACTTACAGGGATACCTGCAGGTATTTTGTTAAGTCGTACTGCCGTTGCGCGGCATGCCGAATATTTCATACAGATTTTCAATATTGGCAATACTATTCCTTCTATTGCGGTGCTAGCCTTAGCACTGCTTCTTTTTGGTATTGGGAATGGCGCTACCATCATGGCATTGTGGTTGGCATCGCTTTTACCAATTGTCAGAAATACTTTTGAGGGATTGAAAAATGTCCCTTTGGCGATGCGAGAAGCAGCAAAAGGTATAGGAATGAAACCTTATCAAATTTTGCTGCGAGTGGAGTTACCGAATGCTGTTCCTGTGATTGTTGGAGGCATTCGTACAGCATTGGCAATTAACGTGGGAACCGCACCATTATCGATGCTGATCGGTGGTGAAAGTCTTGGCGGATTGATTTTCCCAGGCATCTATTTAAATAATCAAGGGCAATTGTTGCTGGGAGCAGGAGCGACTGCTTTACTGGCGCTTGTCTTAGATGCTGTATTGATGGCATGCAGTACCTTATATCTCACGCGTCGCGGATTGATGAAGATGTCTGTTTGATATCCAGTGTTATCGATAGCAGTAGTCAAGGAGGTCTTTTGAGGCGGATTTATCTTATTGTATTTATGCTGATGATGAGTGTTTTTGCATCAGCGTCAGTAAATGCAGCCAGTCTGGTGGTAGGTGGAAAAAATTTTACTGAACAATTGATTCTGTCGACGATGACGGCGCAGTACCTGAAGGCTAAGGGTTATCAGGTTGAACTGAAAAATGGATTGGGCTCGACTTTAATGCGTCAGGCTCAGGAAAGTGGACAGCTTGATATCGTGTGGGAATACACGGGCTCATCTTTGATTGTCTACAATCATGTGAATGAGAAGCTTGATGCAGATGCAACGTATGAACGTGTGAAGAAACTTGATGCGAATATAGGACTCATATGGTTGCAAGAATCGAAGCTTAATAATACATATGCCTTTGCCATGCCAAAAGAACAGGCAGAGAAGGAGGGCATTGAGACACTACAAGATTTGGCAGATAGAATTAATCAAGATCAAAAGAATCATCTTGATCAGACGCATTGGATTGGTGTGGATTATGAATTCTCTTCTCGGCCAGATGGTCTTAAGCCAATGCAAGAATGTTATGGATTTCATCTTCGTCGCAGTGACATCAAGCAAATGGATCCAGGATTGATTTACACCGCATTGCGTAATGGTCAGCTCTATGCCGGATTAGTCTATTCTTCTGATGGGCGTATCAAGGGTTTCGATTTGAAATTATTGAAAGATAATTTAGGTTATTTTGCTTCTTATAAAGCAACGCCTGTGGTGCGCCAAGAGGTGTTAGAAAAAAATCCACAACTGGAGGCGCAGCTGAATGCCTTGTCAGCAGTCATTGATACTGAAAACATGACAGAAATGAACATGCGTGTCGATATTAATCAAGAGCCAATCAATAAGGTTGCTACCGAATTTCTACAGCAACATCATTTGTTGTAAGGATTAAGGACGCACATGAGCTTGTTTTACTATCTACAGAGTGATTGGCTAAATATTCTGAATCTGACATTGCAACACGTAAAGCTGGTTGGTATTGCAGTGAGTCTGGCCATTCTTATTGGGGTGCCATTAGGTATTGTGATTGCACGTTATCGTTGGTTGGCTGGTTCTGTGCTTGGTTTGTCTACCATCATTTTGACAGTGCCATCGTTAGCGTTATTTGGATTGATGATTCCTGTTTTTTCTCATTTTGTATAAGGCATTGTAGCCTTCCCAGCAGT
>JAATGO010000207.1 GCA_015654605.1 Betaproteobacteria bacterium | reverse complement strand
TCTGTAATCCAACCACCTAATGCTGGGCCGGCAACAGGTGCAACTACGGCAGTCATGCCCCATAACGCCAGCGCAAAAGTGGCGCGAGATTTGGGATACGCTCCTAGTAGCAGCGCTTGAGAGAGCGGTACCATGGGACCAGCCACTAACCCTTGCATAACACGGGCAGCAAGTAAAATCGGCAAGGTTGGAGCAAGACCGCATAGCCATGAGGCCAGTACGAACAACAGTATGGAGGAGACAAACAGACGGACTTGTCCAATGCGTTGCGTCAGCCATCCCGTCAAAGGAATGGAAATGGCATTAGCTGCGGCAAATGATGTAATGACCCACGTTCCTTCATCAACGGATACACCAAGATTGCCAGAAATGGTGGGAATGGCAACGTTGGCAATGGATGAATCGAGGACATTCATGAACACAGCCAGCGATACCGAGATGGTGCCAAATACCAAAGCACCGCCTTTCAGTGGAGGAGGAGGGGTAAAGGCTGGACTATTGCTCATATCAGCGGCCGCTTCAGGTCAGACATTAGGAGATGAGGGCATTATCTTGCGCTTTTTAGGAAGATATAGCTGCTCGCTGTTATCGCCGGCGATATTATCTTTAATGATTTTCTCAACTACGGCATCAGCTTGTTGACCATAATCATTGTAAACCGTGGTCTGATAGTTTGTGGTATTGACCGTTTCCAGTGGTTTGCCATCACCATGGGCATCGACAGTTACGTTTGTTGATAGCCCGATGCGCAGGGGATGTTCTTGCACTTCTTTAGGGTTGAGTGCAATACGTACGGGAACCCGTTGTACTACCTTGATCCAGTTACCTGTTGCATTTTGTGCAGGTAGTAAAGAAAAAGCACCACCGGTACCGGCAGAGAAGCCGATGACTGTGCCATGGTAGACGACATCATTTCCGTAGACATCTGCCGTGACTTCTACAGGTTGGCCGATGCGCAAATGCTTTAACTGTCCTTCCTTGAAGTTAGCATCAATCCAGACTTGTTCCAATGGGACGATTGCCATGAGTGCAGTGCCAGCCTCAATGCGTTGTCCAACCTGTACCGAACGCTTGGATACATAACCACCAATCGGTGCGACAATGTTCATGCGTGCATAGTTGAGGTAGGCGCTGCGAACTTGTGCTGCGGCATAGAGCACATTGGGATGTGTAGTCACGCTTGCTCGGGATGTGAGTGCCTGGTTGGCCGCCAAACTAGAACGCGCTTGATCCACAGCGGCATTGGCATTTTTAAATGCATCTTGTGCATGTGACAGATCCTCTCGTGATACAGCGCCAGAGGCAACACCTTCCTGGCGGCGCTGTAAATCACTGCGAGCACGTGCCAGATTAGCTTCGCTGGCAGTCACTGCAGCGGTGAGCGTATCGTTATTAAGGAATAGCTGTTGTGTTTGGCGTACTGCCTGAGCGAGGGCAGCCTCAGCTTGCTCCATGGCAACTTTGCTGTCTGCCGCATCTAGTACGACTAGCTGTTGGCCAGTTTTGACAATTTGTGTGTCATCCGCCTTGATGGCAGTGACAGTGCCTCGTACTTGTGATGAAATTTGCACGACATTGCCACCAACATAGGCATCATCGGTTTCTTCAAAGTAGCGTGCATATAAGAACCAGTACAGAAAGAACACAATGGCAATGATGACAAATACTGCTGTTAGCAATAGCAACTGCATGGTACGTTTGCCTTTGGGTGCATCGGTTTGTGGTGCAATTTGCGTTTGGTTTTCGCTCATGGATTACTCCGTGTATTCCCGATATCTGTCTGTGCTGTTTGTCGGTGGTGAAGAGGTTGTTGCGCGATCAAAAGGGTATTGTTTATCGTCTACACCTTACATGCCATATTGGCATGTAAGGTGTAAGGTTACTGAGATGGCGTTGATTTGTCTGGTGTTGTATCTGTTGTATCGCTTATTGCCAGTCCCGATTGTTGCGCATCAAAACCACCACCCAGAGATTTGAACAAGGCGATTTGCCGATCACGTCGTTCTGCCTCCAGTTGTACCAATGACTGTTGTTGACCTAGCATTGAAGTTTCCGCGTTGAGCACGGTCAATTGCGACGTTAGGCCGATACGGTAACGTTCTTTAGCCAATGCATAAGCGCGCGTGGTGGCTGATAGGGCTTGCTTGCGTATGGGTAGCTGTTGGTCAATGGCATGAATAGCGGCAACCTGATGTGCTACGTCAGCGTAAGCGTCATTGAGTGTTTGCTGGTAATTGGCGATAGCGACATCGAATGCAGCATATTCTCCTTTGAGGTTAGCGCGTAGGGCTCCACCTTCAAAGATTGGCAAACTGATTGCAGGTCCGAAAGCGATATTTTTACTAGCCGCTGTGAATGGATTGTTATTGAGCAAAGTGGTAAATCCAAAACTGGCAGATAAATTGATATCGGGATAGAACTGTGTTTTCGCATAATCGATGCCATGTGTGGCAGATTCTACTCGCCATCGAGCCGCAACGATGTCGGGGCGGCGTCCCAATAAATTAAGGGGCAAATTATCTGGTAAGTCAGGTGTTGCCAATGTTTGCATGTGTGGGGCATTGATTTGCAATCCACGATCAGGACCTTTGCCAATCAGGGCTCCGAGCTGTTGACGGGTCAGGATAATATTTCCTTCATTTTGTACCAACTGGGCACGAGCATCGGAGGTGTTCCCTTGTGATTGGTTATGCTCGATTTGCGTGTCTAGACCACTTTTGACACGGTCGGCAGTGATCGTTTCCAGGGACTCTCTCTGTGCAACAGTACGCTGCAGAACATCTTGCAATGCGTATTGAGTTGCCAATTGGTTATAGAGAGAGGCAATGGAACTGGCCAGAACGAGTCGAGTTTCCTGAGCGCTTGCAGCGGCAGCTTTTTCATCAGAAATGGCTTGAGCTAACGCGGCATGATTTTTTCCCCATGCATCGAGTTCATACCCAAGATTGAGAAATGCTGATTTATCATTAAACCAGTTTCCACCATAAGGAGCTGGGTAGGTACTGGTCGATGAAAATTGGTTACGTGTGACAGAAGCTGTCGCGTCTAATGTCGGTAATAGTGATGCGCCTCTGCCTTCAGCTAATGCGCTAGCTGCAGCGACACGTGCTTGAGCTTGTTGCAGACTAGGATTGTCTTGCATAGCTTCGGTAATGAGGGCAGATAATTGTGGATCACCAAATTGATCTACCCAGTGTAGATCTGGCCATGCACCATGTGCGCCAGGTAAGCTTTGTTCTGTAGCAAATTGTTCCGGCTTGGCAAGCTGTTTATCGCTATGTATACCGTTAAAGCTGGCGCAGCCAGAGAGAAACAATGTACTCAATAGTCCAATAGACAGACTAATATTCAGCGTACAAACAACAATCACCCTTAAACAGGGCGACGATGCGGATTTCATGGGATTCTCCAACGGCTTAGTAAATACAGCAATGGGATGAGCTTGGCGATCAGCGTAGGCATCCTGGCGAGTAAAGCTTATCTTCTGTATTATACGCAAAATAAATAAAT
>JAATGO010000262.1 GCA_015654605.1 Betaproteobacteria bacterium | reverse complement strand
TATCGCTGACACACCTGCGACTACGCCAATCAGTGAATTCATTGGTTCTGGACCATTCAAATTCGTCACAGCAGAATACAAACCTGGCTTACAGGCAGTATTTGAAAAAAATAAAGATTACATCCCTCGTACCGAAGCTCCCAGTGGCATGAGCGGTGCAAAAAAAGTCAATGTTGACCGCGTAAAATGGATTTCCATGCCGGACGTCACCACTGGTGTCAATGCATTGGCAAATGGTGAAATCGATTACCTACAAACTGTTTCCTTTGACCTGCTACCCCTACTCGAAAACAACAGCGCTGTCACCGTGGAAAATCTCACGACAGAATATACACAAACTGTCATGCGATTTAATTTTCTCAACCCACCGTTTAATAATAAACTTATCCGTCAGGCTGCGGCCATTGCAGTCAGCCAGGAAAATGTACTCAAAGCACTGGTTGGCAATCCGAAGTACTACGCCAAGTGTGTCGCCATCTTTGGTTGCGGAGGTATCTACGCCAGCAAAACCGGTATTGACAGTGTTGGCACAGGCAATATTGCCAAAGCCAAGGAATTACTCAAGCAAGCCCACTACAATGGTGAACCAGTCGTTATCTTGCAAACGACAGATGTCGCCAACCTCATAGCACAACCAGTAGTCATTGGTCAGGCACTTAAAAATGCTGGGTTCAATGTCAAGATGCAAGCCATGGATTGGCAAAGCGTAGTCTCACGCCGCGCCTCCCAAGCACCGATCGACAAAGGTGGTTGGAGTATTTTCTCAACCAATAATGATGGCGTCGAAATACGTGACCCACTGACCGCATTCGGTATCGCTGCCAATGGTAAAAAAGCCTGGTTCGGCTGGCCTGATTTCCCGGAAGTGGAAAAATTACGTGATGATTTTGTCGGCACAACCGACCCTGTCAAACGTAAGCAAATCGTAGAACAGATTCAAAAAATCGCTATGGATGAAGGCATATTGATTCCCCTTGGTGAATACACGATGCCAAGTGCCTACAGCAAACATCTGACAGGTGTATTGCATAGCGCAATGCCCATTTTCTGGAATCTTCGTAAAGAAAGCTAAGCCATGATCAGCTTTTTCCTACGTCGGATTGCGGCGACAGCCCCGGTCATGGGAATGGTGGCACTGATCGTATTTGCCCTGCTGCGGCTCACACCTGGCGATCCGGCTGCAATTATTGCTGGCGACTCCGCCACAGCAGAGCAAATAGAACTAATTCGCCAATCCATGGGACTCAATGAGCCAATCTATCAGCAATTCATTCATTGGATAGTCCGATTGATACATGGCGACCTGGGAACCTCCCTCATCTCTGGAAGGCCCGTTCTGGATATGGTACTCAGCCGCATAGGACCTTCTTTGGCCTTATGTATCTGCACCATCATCATCTCCGTCATCATCGCCATTCCACTCGGAGTGATCGCAGCGTGGCGTCGTGGACATTTATTAGATCGTGTTGTCATGGCAGGATCAGTACTGGGTTTCTCCATACCAGTCTTTGTGACCGCTTATGCACTCATTTTATTATTTTCACTTAAATTACATTGGCTTCCCGTACAGGGATATGCGCCGTTATCTGCTGGATTCGGCGCATTTTTACGCAGTATCATCCTCCCCACTATTGGGTTAAGTACTGTCTATATCGCTCTCATCGCACGTATTGCTCGCACCAGTATTATCGAAGTCATGGGAGAAGATTTTATTCGTACGGCACGTGCCAAGGGGCTCCGTGAAAGAAGTGTTTTACTACGCCATGCCCTCGGTAATGCCGCGATTCCGATTATTACCATCATCGGCGTCGGCGTTGCCATGCTCATCGGCGGTGTTGTCCTCACTGAATCCATTTTCAATCTTCCCGGTCTTGGGAGGCTGGTTGTAGAAGCCGTATTAGCACGCGATTACCCTGTCATTCAAGCATTGGTATTACTGTTCTCATTTTTCTACGTCATTGTCAATCTGGTCGTAGATGCTCTCTATACCGTCTTCGATCCACGTATCCGCTACTGAGGACATCATGACTACTATCGACATCGTTACCACTACCACTGTTACCGAAACATCTGAAGACCACTTCCGTACCAGAGTCAGCACACCAGTCATCATTGCCATCGTGCTATTGACATTGCTGATCCTCATGGCCTTGTTTGCCCCTTTTCTTGCCACTGCCAATCCTACTGATCTGGATCCGAGCGCTCGACTGCAAGGCATCTCGACAGATCACCTACTCGGAACCGATGCCTTTGGTCGCGATGTATTCTCACGTGTCGTCTACGGCGCGCGCGTATCGCTGATCGTTGGCTTAGGCGTTACCATCATCAGCATCGTCATCGGATTAATCATTGGCGTGTTAGCCGGTTATTTCCGCTGGTTTGATGCCATCATCATGCGCATCATGGATGGTGTCATGGCAATTCCCAATATCCTGCTGGCCATTGCATTGGTAGCGTTATCCGGATCCAGCATGACCACCGTACTAGTAGCCATTACCATTCCTGAAATTCCTCGTGTGGTACGCCTAGTACGAAGTATCATCCTCAGTGTGCGCAATGAGGCTTATGTCGAAGCTGCTATATCATTAGGAACACCCACCTTCAAACTGATGGTTCGTCATCTGGTGCCTAATACCATCGCCCCTATGATCGTACAAAGCGCTTATATTTTTGCCTCAGCCATCATCACCGAAGCAACGCTCAGTTTCCTAGGTGCTGGTGTGCCACCAGAAACGGCCTCATGGGGTAACATCATGGCAGAAAGTCGCAGCTACTTCCAACTACTTCCTGGTCTATTGCTATATCCGGGCATTCTGTTATCGATCACCGTATTGTCCGTCAATATCCTGGGTGATGCTATGCGTGATGCACTTGACCCCCGTCTGGCAAGACGCCTCTGAATGAAAGCGAACATGATCATGAAAAATGCAGACATGCACGTCACGGCACCAGTCGTGTCCATTGAATCCTTGATAGTTCGTACGCGACTGGCCAATGGCAAACTCGGACGCACTATCGTAGATGATCTCAGTCTTACCGTCGATGCGGGGGAAACAGTCTGTATTGTTGGTGAATCCGGTTCTGGGAAATCCGTGACCTCCCTCACAGCAATGGGCTTATTACCAGAAGATACCTTAAAAGCAAGTGCCGGACGCATTTTGATCGATGGTGAAGATATATTACACGCCACTCCAGAGCGTATGCGTCAATTGCGTGCCTCTAAAATTTCCATGGTATTTCAAGAGCCGATGACGGCACTTAACCCTGTGCAACGCGTTGGTCATCAAGTTGAAGAAGTTTTACGACTACACACCAAACTCAATCGCCATGAACGCCGTACCAAAGTATTAGCCATGCTGGAATCCGTCCATCTTCCAGATGTCTCACTTATTCACCAATCCTTCCCGCATCAATTATCTGGAGGCCAACGCCAACGCATCGTCATCGCCATGGCACTGATTCTACAACCCCGGGTGTTAATTGCAGATGAACCGACCACAGCGCTTGATGTCACCACACAGAAGCAGATCCTTTCTCTCATCCGGGAGCTACAGGAAAAACATCATACCGCAGTGATTTTTATTACTCACGATTTCGGCGTAGTGGCAGAAATTTCCCATCGCATTGTAGTCATGCACCAAGGCAAAGTGGTAGAAACAGGAACTCGAGATGAGATATTGGCACACCCACGCGAAGCTTACACGCGCATGCTGGTCTCTTGCGTGCCAAGTCTCGTACCAAACCAACGTGCCATACCAGAAGGTGATTGCGTACTAGAACTCAACAATCTTAGTAAAATCTATAGCCGGCATACCTGGTTTAAGCGCCACCAACCCACTGCGGCTGCTAGTAATATTTCCCTCAAAGTGAGGCGCGGTGAAGTCGTCGGTATCGTCGGCGAATCTGGCTCTGGAAAATCCACTGTGGCACGTTGTGCGGCACGCCTGATCGATGCAACTAGCGGTTCTATCCATCTTGATGGCGTAGACATTGGTACAGCATCGGGAAAACCATTACGGCAATTGCGCAAACGTATCCAAATCATATTTCAAGATCCCTATCGTAGCCTGAATCCTCGCATCCGCATCGGCGACTCCCTGACAGAAGGCTTACTCAACTATGGTTATAGCTCCAAGGATGCTCGTGCCAAAGCAATTCGGACACTGGAACTGGTTGCTTTGCCTGCCGATGCCATTGACCGCTTCCCACACCAATTCTCCGGTGGTCAACGCCAACGTATCTGCATTGCTCGTGCTCTGGTCATGGAGCCCGATGTCTTGATTGCTGACGAAGCAGTATCTGCATTGGATGTCTCCGTACAGGAACAAGTATTAGCATTGCTCGATGAGGTAAGACAACGCGTTAATGTTGGTGTCTTATTCATTACACATGATTTACGTGTCGCCGCGCAAATTTGCGATTCCATTGTCGTCATGCGACAAGGATGTATTATCGAGACAGGCGATGCCACCTCTGTATTAACGCAGCCACAACACATCTATACCCGATCACTCATTGAAGCAGCACCTGGTCGTCACTGGGATTTTCAACATTTCCGACCCATCGCTACCAGCCAACCCATTGTTGCTGCCTGACCTTTTTATCTGGAGCTTCCTTATGTCTTCCCCTGCTTTTTCCCTCTCTTCCTCTCGCCGTATCGTCTTTGCTGGCTTCCAGCATGAGACCAATACTTTTGCACCAACACAAGCTGATCTGCATGCCTTTGAGCTTGGTGGTGGCTGGCCAGGCCTCACTCGTGGAGAAGCTGTTTTCTCCACCTTAGGGGAAAGTAATATTCCCGCCTCAGGTTTTATCGGTGCAGCCCGACGTGCAGGACATATCCTGCTTCCGACACTCTGGTGTGCTGCCAGTCCTTCTGCTCATGTAACACAAGCTGCTTATGAACAAATCAGTGGAGAAATCCTGGCTGGTATTCAAGCAGTACTACCTGTCGATGCTGTCTATCTAGATTTACATGGCGCCATGGTCACCACCCATTTTGACGACGGTGAAGGAGAACTACTGCGACGCGTACGTGCACTGGTCGGACCAGATATCCCCATCGTTGCCAGTCTTGATTTGCATGCCAATGTCACCACGCAAATGCTGGATTGCGCTGATGCGCTAGTAGCTTACCGCACCTATCCTCACATTGATATGGGACGCACGGGTGCACGCGCCTTCTCCTTACTGGAAAAACGCTGGCAACATGGCAAACGTCTCTCG
>JAATGO010000008.1 GCA_015654605.1 Betaproteobacteria bacterium | reverse complement strand
TTAGGCGATCGTGCGCTGTATATCGCTGCTTTCAAAAAAGTGCGTGAAGCTATCTCTCCAGATGGTTTGATGCCTGCTGCTGCCCCTGCAATTGCATTGAAGACTTTGCAAGCTTTTGAGCCTGAGTTAGCAGGAAAGAAAATCGATTTATCCAAAACCTATACGAATACATTTGCAGAAAAAGCGAATGCAAAATACAAATGAGTTATCAATATACTCATCATGTGTCGTTCTTTCTTAATTTATTTTGTCAGATGGAATGACACTATATGAAGCCTGCTCTTTTTCTCGACAATATCAGTTGTACCTTTGTTTCCAAGGATGACAGATCACAACGCTATACTGCGGTTGCAAATACGACATTGGCAATTGCCCCAGGAGAGTTTGTTTCTGTGGTAGGACCTACAGGTTGTGGCAAATCGACATTACTTAATGTTGGTGCGGGTTTGCTACAGCCTTCCTTGGGCAGCGTAGAGGTCTTTGGTGAGCCACTATCGGGGATTAATCAGCGTGCGGGCTATATGTTTCAGGCTGAGGCGCTTATGCCTTGGCGCAGTGCATTGCAAAACGTCATCGCCGGTTTGCAATATCGTGGCATCACGGGGGAACAAGCTGAACAGATGGGCGAACAATGGCTTACCAGAGTTGGTTTGCAAGGATTTGGCGACCGTTATCCACACCAATTGTCTGGTGGCATGCGCAAGCGGGTCGCTTTGGCGCAAACATTGATTCTTGATCCCGATATCATTTTGATGGACGAACCCTTCTCAGCATTGGATATCCAGACCAGACAGCTGATGGAAAATGAAGTACTGGATCTGTGGAATGCCAAGAAAAAAGCAGTATTGTTTATTACCCATGACCTGGATGAAGCCATTGCGATGTCTGATCGCGTGATTGTTTTATCAGCAGGACCTGCGACACACCCCATCGGCGAGTTTATGATTGATTTGCCACGACCACGGGATGTGGCAGAAATTCGCACACATCCACGTTTTGTCGAGCTGCATCAGCAAATATGGGGCGTTTTGCGCGATGAAGTTCTCAAGGGATATCAGCAACAAAAAAGAGTGGCATAGAACAGTAGCTGTTCATATCCGCAGATATTGATGAAGTAAGTTTTCAGGCAGATACTGTTATGTGGAATTTGATTAAACCCAGCCAAAAAAATCTCCGTTTCTGGCAATTATTGCTGTTACTGATATTTCTGGTTGTCTGGCAGTTAATAAGCAGGAATGAGCAAACGGCTTTTTTCTTTGGTGAACCGTTGAAGGTGTTATCACGTATCTGGCAATGGTTTACGGTAGGAAGCGGTTCACTGGAAGTCGGTGTTGGCGATACTGTTTTCTTTACCTTGCATTTTCCAGCAGAGATTTATCCCCATTTATTGGTGACGTTGACGGAAACCGTGTTGGCATTTGTCATCGGTACAGGACTCGGATTGGCAGCCGGTTTGTGGTTGGCATTATCTCCTTTGGCATCCGCCATACTTGATCCTTATGTCAAGGCTGCTAATTCCATGCCTCGAGTGATTTTGGCACCTATTTTTGCGATGTGGTTTGGCCTGGGTATCTGGTCCAAGGTGGCGTTGGCGGTGACATTGGTTTTCTTTGTGGTATTTTTTAATGTATACCAAGGGGTAAAGGAAGTCAGTCCAGTCGTGCTGGCAAATGCAAAAATGCTTGGTGCGAATGCACGCCAGCTGCTACGTACAGTGTATCTACCTTCCGCCACTTCCTGGGTATTTTCCAGTTTGCATACTTCTATCGGATTAGCTTTTGTCGGTGCCGTAGTGGGGGAGTATCTTGGTTCTGCACGTGGTGTTGGCTATCTGATCTTGCAAGCAGAGGGAACGTTTGATGTGAACACAGTATTCGCTGGTATCGTTGTTCTAACGGCGTTTGCACTGATCTTGGACGGTGCTGTAGGCGTGATTGAGAAGCGCCTGATGAAGTGGCAGCCGAAATCCGGAGAAACCGAAAAATTATAATTTCTCCCGATTGAACTGCAGTCCCCTTCAAATTTTACATGATGGTTTTCAGCGCAGAGCCGTCACAATCTTTTCTAGCTTGACTGCATCTGCACAGAATAGGCGTATACCTTCTGCCAGTTTTTCTGTTGCCATCGCATCGTCATTGAGTGCCAGACGAAATGTTTTTTCATCCATTGATAATTGCGTGATGTCAGCAGATTGCGCTTGTTGTGGATTTAGTTTCTGCACCACAGGAGCATCGTTATCAGCTAGTTTTTGCAATAACTCTGGACTGATGGTGAGTAAATCACAGCCTGCCAGTTCAATGATCTGAGACGTGTTTCGGAAGCTCGCACCCATGACTTCAGTGGCGTAGCCAAACTTACGATAATAGCGATATATCTGCTTGACTGATTGCACGCCGGGGTCATCTGCACCTGTATATTCCTGTCCACTGGATTTTTTATACCAATCATAGATGCGGCCAACAAACGGAGAGATTAATTGGACTTTCGCTTCGGCACAGGCGATTGCTTGAGGCAAGGCAAACAAAAGCGTCATGTTGCATCGGATGCCTTCTTTTTGTAGGACCTCTGCAGCACGAATTCCTTCCCAGGTGGCAGCAATTTTGATCAGGATGCGTTCCCGGGAGATACCTGCCGCTTCATATAATGCGATCAGGGAGCGACCTTTGGCGATGGTGGCGGTTGTGTCAAATGACAGCCGGGCATCGGTTTCGGTAGAAACGCGACCAGGAATAATTTTCAGAATTTCCAGACCAAAGGCAATCAGCAGTTTATCAATGATCTCGGTAATGCTGCTTTTGGTATTATCGCGAACCAGTTGTTCAAGCAAGGGGCGATATTCTTCTTTTTGTACTGCTTTAAGAATGAGCGAGGGATTTGTCGTGGCATCCTGTGGGGCATAAGCCTGAATGGATTGAAAATCACCCGTATCGGCGACGACGGTTGTGTATTGCTTTAATTGGTCAAGTTGGTTCATGGCGATAATAAAAAATCCGTGTTGATGTTTGATGTAGCTTCGCAGTTAGCGAAAGAATGAGTCAAATTGCATGTCATATTTTTGCAAAGCTTTTTGTGCAT
>JAATGO010000022.1 GCA_015654605.1 Betaproteobacteria bacterium | reverse complement strand
TTGTCATTGATACAATGACGGCCTGTTCCGGAGAGGATATAGACCAGCTCGAAGAAGGCGTTTTGGTTGGCCTTTTTCGGGAATTCATTCATTGTTTCGACTGAAACCGTGTATGGTTCGTACAACTGTTCCTTAATCATGACGTAAAATTACGAAAAAAGAATGAATTGTACAAATAAAGAACCTGAAGACCCTTTTAATCGGGTAAAATGACCAGGATCCGGTCATCCAGCCGGCAATGGATGTCTTCGGCTTGTAGGAGGCGAAGGATACCGGACAAGGGCAGGCCGCGCTGGACTTTCCCTTTGAATAACCGATCCGGGATGCCTCCCTGGTAGCGGATATCGAGGTCGTACCAGCGTCCGATCTGGCGCATGACGTCGGGCAGGGGGGCTTTGTCGAACTGGAAAAAGCCGTTTTTCCAGGCGGCTGCGGCGTCTACGTTACCGTAGGCTATGCTGAGGTGACCGTCGGGACCGGCAGGGTATGACCATCATTCGAAATGAAAAAATTCTGGAAATTCTTAAGCAGGGCACTAGTAGTTAAAATATTTTAAAGCGTCTTAAAGAGAATAAACTACGAAATCATGGGTATATCAAAAATGGTATTATGTAAATTGCTGGTAGCCAGTATTTTTATTTTTTTGAGTGGGATGAGTCCGGTAGGTGGAGGTGGATTGCCGGGTGGGGTCGCGAGTGGATTGCCGGGTGGGGTTCTGCCAACTGATCCGGCTTTGCGGACGGGGAGGTTACCGAATGGATTTACGTATTACCTGCGGCATAATGAAGAACCGGCTAAAAGGGTGCAGATGTACCTGGTCAATAAGGTCGGTTCCATCCTGGAGGATGATGATCAGCAGGGGCTGGCTCATTTTATGGAGCATATGAACTTCAACGGGACGAAACATTTTCTGAAGAATGAGCTGGTCAACTACCTGCAAAAGGCAGGGGTGCGGTTTGGCGCCGATCTGAATGCTTATACTTCTTTTGATGAAACGGTCTATCAATTGCCTTTGCCTACCGATGATCCTTCGATGATCCCGGGTGGGATCCGGATCATGCGGGACTGGGCACAGGAGGCGACGCTGGATTCTGTCGAGATCGGGAAGGAGAGGGGGGTGGTATTGGAAGAGGAAAGGCTTGGTAAAGGGGCGGCAGATCGTATGAGCCGTGTTTATCTTCCTTTATTGCTGAATGGCTCC
>JAATGO010000251.1 GCA_015654605.1 Betaproteobacteria bacterium | reverse complement strand
GAATAGTCGAACTCACACGCCTGCCCGATAATAATCGGGCCAGCGCCAATAATAAGAATGCTTTGAATATCGTTACGCTTAGGCATGTTTCTTTTTCTCCATCATCGCCACAAATTGATCAAACAAGGGAGCGATGTCGTGCGGCCCTGGCGAAGCTTCAGGATGTCCCTGAAAACAGAATGCTGGTTTGTCCGTTCGAGCAAAACCCTGCAACGAACCATCAAACAAGGAAATATGTGTCACCCGGCAATTGGCAGGCAACGTTTCTGCATCCACAGCAAAACCGTGATTCTGCGAGGTGATGAGGACTTGTCCGCTATCCAGATTCTGCACTGGATGGTTGGCGCCATGATGGCCGAATTTCATCTTCAGCGTCTTGGCACCGGATGCCAGCGCCATAATCTGATGGCCAAGGCAAATACCAAACGTGGGAATTCCACGTTCAATCAACTCACGAGAAGCCGCGATAGCATAGTCACAAGGCTCTGGATCACCAGGACCATTGGACAGGAAGATACCATCAGGATTGAGTGCCAGTGCTTCCGCAGCACTGGACTGTGCTGGCAGCACAGTCACTTTGCAGCCTCGTTCCGCCAACATGCGGAGAATATTGAATTTAACACCATAGTCAAAGGCAACAACATGGTACTTAGGCACAATTTGCTGACCATAACCACGTCCCAGTTTCCACTCGGTTTCAGACCAGTTGTACGCCTGTTTGGTGGACACTTCCCTGGCCAGATCCATCCCGGCCAATCCTGGAAATGCGCGAGCCAATTCGAGCGCCTTACTGATGGCAACATCCTCACTTGGCTCTCCCGCGACGATAGCCCCACCCTGTGCCCCTTTTTCGCGCAGAATACGCGTTAGCTTGCGCGTATCAATGCCTGCAATCGCCACAATATTGCTGGCTTGCAAATAGCTAGTCAGATCCTGCTCTGAACGAAAATTAGACACCAGACGCGGCAAATCCTTGATGATCAGGCCTGCAGCATGAATTTGGGTTGACTCAACGTCTTCCTTGTTAACCCCGGTGTTACCAACATGGGGATAGGTCAGTGTCACAATTTGGCGGCTATAACTGGGATCGGTCAGAATTTCCTGATAACCGGTCATTGCTGTATTAAAAACGACTTCACCTATCGTCGTGCCAGAAGCACCAATGGCAACACCGCGAAAAATAGTCCCGTCCGCTAGCGCGAGAATGGCAGGGAAAGTAGGACCGGAAAGAAAATGCAGCAAGCGTAACTCCTGATATTGTTACCGCCGCTGGTGAACCTGAACCAGACGCACCGAAATCGCCCACAGCAAAAGCCAGCTTCTAGTCTAAATTTGATGCTGTTTTCGGGTCGGCTGAAACGAGTTAGGTGAATGGTATGACTACGGCGGAATAAATTGGCTAAACCGCGCAATTATAGCCTGAAATACACCTCTCGGCAAATTCTGAAGGCAACCTAACACGTATTTCAGGAAGGCTTGCAGCCACCAAACGATGGCTTAAAAGCCCACACTGCGCCATCAGTAATTGGCACAATGCACTTTCGCAGCCCGCATGATGCCTACGCTGACACTATCTGCAAAAGCCCCCATCCCAAAACAAAAAAGGGGGATACCCTCTTTTTTGTTTACGCGCTCAACGCGGCAATGCCTGCCTTGGCAATCTGCGCATCTTCAAAAGCCTTCACGCAAGACACACCAACAGCTCCCAAATATTGCCCATCAACAACAATTGGCACTCCGCCTTCCAGTAAACCACCTACTTCAGGAACACTCAGAAAGGAAACACGTCCATTATTAATCATCTCTTCATAGATCTTGGTTTCACGCTGTCCCAATGCGGCGGTTTTCGCCTTGGCTGGCGCAATATGAGCCGAAATCGGACCTGCACCATCAAGACGTTGCAACCACAGTAGATGGCCTCCATCATCCACAATTGAAATTGTCACTGCCCATTTATTAGAAATTGCCTCTGCTTCAGCAGCCGCTGCAATTTTCTTGACGTCATCCAAAGTAAGAACTTGCTTGGTTTTCATGTAGATACCCTCTCATTAGGTGCGAAAAAATAAGGTGTAATTGTACGGTGATAACACCAAATTGACACGTATTACACACACAACATGCAAAAAACTGAGAACGATTCGCAAACCGTCCTGCCCATGAATCTAATGAACTTTTATTGACTTACTATGAAAATTCGCATACATTTTGGCCTTGCCCCATTTTTTACCACTGACTCCGGCGAATAAAACGACATCAATGCCAATATTGCCCACACAACACCGACGACCTCGCAGATATCTCCATATCGTAAAAGTCGCCGCACAAGTGTGTATACTGGCGACTGGTCTCTGGTTCAGCAATACCGCATGGAGCGATGAGACCCCTCCCCCTCAATCCCCCCCCCCAGAATCAAGCCTTAGTTCCAATGCCCATATTACCCGAACAGCGTTCTCGACCCGGTTACACAACCTCACGGATCGCGCCTCGGAACTTGCGGTACAAGCATTAAGCTTACTTGGCATTAATTATCGCTATGGAGGTACCTCACCTGAGACCGGCCTCGATTGCAGTGGATTAGTGCAATATGTCTTCAAAGAGGCATGGGGTGCCGATTTACCTCGCACAGTGGAGCAGCTTAGTCAGGTCGGCACTAAAGTGACCAAGCATGATTTGCAGCCTGGGGATCTGGTGTTTTATCACACACTGCGTCGCCGCTTCTCACATGTTGGTATCTACCTGGGCGACCAAAAATTTCGTCCGGCGCGGCCACGGCGGCGATGCCGGCCTGCTCGAGCTGGCGGATGTGGCGCGCGGTGATGCGCTTGCCGGCCTCGACGATGACCTTCTCGCCATCGCTCAGGTCGAAGT
>JAATGO010000341.1 GCA_015654605.1 Betaproteobacteria bacterium | reverse complement strand
TTTTATTAGAGGAACAGCAGTCCGAGGATAAGCAGCCATCAGCATCCGACATGAAGGCAGTTAATCGCCTTTTTGTGCAGCAATTGGAATATGCTGATGTGGTGATACTGAACAAGATTGATATGTTGTCCGATGATGATTTATTGCAAGCAGAGCAGCAAGTGCGTACCTATGCACCAAAGGTACGTTTTCTTGAGTTGGCCTATCAGGCAACATTGGATATCCGAGTCGCTTTGGGTCTGCGCTTACATCAGGCTGCTGCATCATCGGTGCATGCACATAGTTATACACCAGTGGCATCCATGCCGGGTGTTGATAGTATGCTTCTCCCAACGCAGTCTCGTCTTAATGGACATGTCCACTCTGGTTTGGGAGCACATAACCATGGCTTGGCAACGCATAAACATTTCCATGAACAGGATCCCGGATGGCTTTCTTTTGTATTGCGTAGCAGACAACCGCAAAACCATGAAAAGTTGAAGCGGACATTGAGCGAGGTTTCTCGGGCAGAGCCGATATTGCGTACTAAAGGTTTCGTTCATCTTGATGTAAGCCAGGCAGCCTTGGTACAAGGTGTGCGTGCGCGCGTAACGATACATACCAGTAGTGAGGAGGAGGGAGCCAATCTCGGAAAAATACCAGGAATACCAAAAGCAAAAGTAGTTTCGGAATTGGTATTTATTGGCTATCACTTGAGTCGCCAGCGAGTCGCTGCATTTTTATCTGAGCATACGGGTACGGATTGGAGATGAGTGCAAACAATACCGACCACCCCTTAACGACGGTACATTAATCAAGATTAAGAGATAACTACCTATGAAGACAGATCCAGAATCGCATAAGCGGATGACGCAACGTCACAAAGAGGGATTCGAGAAAAAGAAAGCTGCTGCACAAAAAGAAAAAGGATTATTGATTGTGCATACCGGCACCGGAAAAGGAAAATCTTCTGCTGCCTTTGGTATGGGAATGCGCGTATTGGGACATAATATGAAGCTGGGAGTAGTGCAATTTATTAAAGGTGCTTTGTACAGTGCTGAGCGCGACATATTGGGGGGACATCCGAATTGTGATTTTCATGTAGTGGGAGCAGGCTATACTTGGGATACACAAGATCGGGAAGCTGATATACGAACAGCTGCGACTGGTTGGCGTGAGGTGTTACGCATGCTCGATGATCCTGCTTATGACATGTTGATTCTCGATGAACTCAATATTGTCTTGAAATACCAGTATCTATCAATTGACGAGGTATTGAATGCCTTTGCACGACGGCATCCCATGCTGCATATCGTAGTGACTGGTCGCCATGCTCCAGATGCCTTGATTGAACAAGCTGACCTGGTGACTGAAATGCGGCCTATCAAACATCCGTATAAGGAACAAGGAATCAAAGCGCAAAAAGGGGTGGAGTTTTAATGCTGTCCTGCCTGTTTATTAGAGATAAGGGGACTGGTTTCTCATGGTGACATCTTCGCCGCATACCTCGTTGCTTTCACCTCTTTCTTCTCCTTCTGAGCATACCAAGCAGGCATGCCCGGCGCTGTTCATCAGTGCGCCAGGATCGGGGCATGGAAAAAGTACGGTAACAGCAGCGTTGGCCCGTTTACATTGTCAGAATGGACTGCGTGTCCGAGTATACAAGACGGGACCAGATTTTCTTGATCCCATGTTGCTGGAACAGGCATGTGGACAGACAGTGTATCAGCTTGACCCATGGTTGGCAGGTATGCAGGCATGTCAGAAAATGGTGTTGGATGCAGTACAGCATGCGGATCTGATACTGATTGAAGGTGTGATGGGGCTATTTGATGGCACGCCTTGTAGTGCTGATTTGGCACAACATCTTGGTGTCCCAGTGTTAGCGGTCATGAATGTGCATGGCATGGCGCAAACGCTAGGAGCTTTGGTGTCGGGGTTAGCACACTACCGACCAGAGTTGCCATTTTTTGGGGTATTTGCCAATGGTGTGGCCAGCTTACGCCATGAAGAGATGCTACGTCAGGGAATACCTGATGATATTGGCTATTATGGAGGGATGCCACGTAGTCAGCATTTTTCTTTACCGGAACGGCATTTGGGATTAGTACCCGTGGCTGAAATTGATGATCTTGAGCGACGCTTATCTGCGGTTTGTGCGGCATTGGCCAAAACCCGTTTGGCACAATTGCCGCCAGTCGTTGAGTTTGAAAAACTCTTCACGCAGGATGCCGCAATGCTTATATCAACATCGCAGCAGTCAGCACTACAGAGGCAGCAGAAACCATTGCAAGGAGTAAAAATTGCTATTGCGCGTGATGCCGCCTTTTCATTTCTGTATCCTGCCAATCTGGACTGTTTGCAGGAGTTGGGGGCACAACTCATTTTCTTTTCTCCTTTACAGGATAGCGTTCTACCACAGGCAGATAGTCTTTATTTACCTGGTGGATACCCAGAATTACATTTACAGAAGCTACAAGAAAATCAACCCATGAAACAGGCAATACAGCAACATTTTATGGAAGATAAGCCGATATATGCGGAATGTGGTGGCATGTTGTATTTATTGGAGTCATTACGCGATAAACATGGAAATCAGGCACAAATGGTAGGCATTTTGCGTGGGCATGGTATGTTGCAGGCACGCTTGCAAGGGCTGGGCTATCAATCATTGAACATGCCCCAAGGCACTTTGCGCTGTCATACTTTTCATTACTCGGTGATTGATACACCATGGCAACCAATGGCAGAAGGGGAAACCCTGTTCAATACCTCTCCAGGTGAACGGGTTTTTCAGGAGCGACGTTTGACAGCTAGCTATTTACACGCTTATTTTCCGTCAGCGCCGATGGTCATTGCACACTTATTCATGCCACAACAATCTGTTGAATCAGGCGTAGGGAGGAAGCTCACATGAGTCATGTACCTATAGAGCAAGCACGAATATCGCTCGCTACGACGACATTGGTATTTGGCGCAGCCGCCTCAGGTAAAAGTGCTTATGCAGAACAACTGGCCGCCGCAAGTGGTCGTCAGGTAGTGTATATCGCGACTGCCGCCGCTGATGATAACGAAATGGAGGAACGTATTATGCGTCATCGACAGCGTCGTCCTCATCAATGGCAGACAGTGGAACAAACATTGGCGTTAGGTGATGCCATTGCGACATGGAGTCGGCCAGAATCGATAGTTTTGGTAGATTGCCTTACGGTGTGGTTATCCAATTTGCTTTTCACAGAAGGCGCACACTATCCTGATGTCGGGCCGATTCATGCTCCTCCGCATTTTACAGAACAGCGCGCGTTGTTATTACAGTCATTAGAACAGGCATGTGGAGAGGTGATTCTGGTTTCCAATGAGGTTGGCATGGGGGTTATTCCTCAAGGTGCCATTTCCCGTTGGTTCGTGGATGAAGCAGGACGACTCAATCAGGATATCGCAGCACGTTGTGACAATGTATATTGGGTGGCAGCAGGCTTACCCTTGACTCTCAAGAGAACTCCATGTTGAGCGGTCTGGATTTTTCCATACTCGTCCTGATCCTGATCGGAGGCGTTCTCCTGGATTTGTTATGTGGCGAATTGCGGCAAGGTCATCCTCTGGTGGGATTTGGTCGTTATGCCAGTGGGTTGGAACGCCAGATCAATAGTATGCATCCTGACGCGCCATCTTCACTACCAGGCAATCGTTTTCGCAATTATCTTGGGGGAATGCTGGCATGGGCCTTGGCTGTGTTGCCAATCAGTGTTTCGATATATTGGTTGCTGGCGTTATTGGCAGTCAATCATATCTGGCTGGCGCTCTTGTTGCATGCAGTATTGTTATATTTTTGCCTTGGCCTGCGCAGCTTGCGTGAGCATACGTTACCGATCATGCGTGCTTTGGCTATGGGTGATTTAGTATTGGCACGTCGTCTGACCAGTTATATTGTCAGCAGGGATACGGCAGAAGCTTCTACTCAAGATATTGCTAAGGCCAGTGTTGAGTCATCATTAGAAAATGGTAATGATGCGGTATTTGGTACGCTATTTTGGTGTCTGGTTGCAGGGGCTCCTGGAGCATTGTTCTATCGCATGAGCAATACCCTTGATGCCATGTGGGGATATCGCAATCGGCGATTTAATGCATTTGGCTGTGTTGCGGCACGCATCGATGATGTGCTTAACTGGATTCCAGCACGCTTGACGGCATCTTCCTACGCCTTGCTAGGTAACTGGCGGCAGGCATGTTTATGTTGGCGTACACAGGCCCCTCAGTGGAGTAGCCCTAATGCCGGCCCAGTGATGGCCGCGGGGGCTGGAGCTCTTGGTTTGGCATTAGGGGGAAATGCCATATACGATGGCGTACTAGAGCAACGACCGCCGCTAGGGATGGGGCGTCCTGCAGACGCTAGCGATATTTTGCGGGCATGGCAACTGGTGGCAAGAACGGTTGCATTGTGGATTGCAGTATTGCTAGTCGTTTTAGCGATAGTGACTTTGAAGGGATATGGGCATGCTTGAACATGGTGGCAATTTGCAGCAAGCCCAATTGCAGTACGGATCACCACATGCGCCGTGGCTCGATTTGTCTACGGGCATTAATCCTTATCCGTATCCTGCGCCCGTATTGAGTCACACCGTCTGGCATCGTCTACCGGAAATCAGTAATTCATTGATTTCCTCTGCTTGTGCTTATTATGGGGCACCGGATATCTTACCCGTAGCAGGGACACAGGCGGCGATTCAAGCACTGCCACAGCTATGGTGCAATAGGCCGTTGGATGAGTATGGGCAAGGGAGGCAGACTCAGCGCATTGCACGCGTGGTAGTCGCTGCGCCAGCTTATGCCAAGCATGCTTATCGTTGGCAGCGAGCAGGGCATCTTGTGCGAGAAGTCACTTATGCTGACTTGGCGACAGCAATAGTGGATTGCGATGTGATGGTGATCTGTAATCCCAACAATCCCACTGGCGACAGGATTGTTCCTGAAATATTGCTGGATTGGGCAGAACGCATGGCAAAGCATGGTGGCTGGTTGATCGTTGATGAAGCTTTTTGCGATGTCACGCCGGAATTGAGTATCGCTGCACACAGCCATATGCCTGGTTTGCTGGTATTGCGTTCTTTTGGCAAGTTCTTTGGTTTGGCTGGTTTACGATTGGGTTTTGTGGCGGCACATCGTACGATACTGGATGTGTTGGCAGAGCACTTGGGACCATGGTCAGTCAGCGCACCCGCACAGGAAATTGGTGTGGCAGCATTGACAGATCATACCTGGCAACAAACGATGCGTGATCATTTGCACACGCAAGGAGCACGCTTGCAAGCGATGCTCGCTGCCGTTGGTGTGCATTCCACTGGAAGTACTTTGTATCAGTGGTGGCCACAAAGTCATGCACAAGCATTTCATGCGGCCATGGCAAAACAGGGAATATGGGTACGCCTTTTCACTCGTGATGGTGGCAGTATCAGAGTGGGACTTCCCGCTGATGCACAAAGCTGGCAGCGTTTGGAAGCGGCGCTCCCAGGTGCCTTGGCAGCATCAGTATCATCAGGAGAAGATCAATGAGTTCGCATCCTTTTCCATGGCATACGCTCATGATACAGGGCACGACATCAGATGCAGGGAAGAGCACTGTTGTTGCCGCACTGTGCCGATTATTGGCACGTAAAGGTGTGCGTGTGGCACCTTTTAAACCGCAAAATATGGCGCTCAATAGCGCGGTTACTGTTGATGGCGGAGAAATTGGGCGAGCACAGGCATTGCAAGCACAAGCGGCAGGCATTCCTGCGCATACGGATATGAATCCTGTATTGTTGAAACCTTCCAGCGATACGGGTGCTCAAGTGATTATTCATGGCAAAGTACGTGCCGACATGAACGCGCGTGATTACCATCAGTACAAAGTCATCGCCATGTCATCTGTACTGGATTCCTATCAGCGTTTACAGAGTCAATATGATGTTATTTTGGTGGAAGGAGCAGGTAGTCCTGCCGAGATTAATTTGCGTGAGCATGATATTGCCAACATGGGATTTGCTGAAGCTGTTGACTGTCCGGTTATTCTAGTTGCCGATATTGATCGTGGTGGCGTTTTCGCACATTTGATCGGAACACTTGATTGCTTGTCGGAGAGTGAACGACAACGCATTATTGGATTTGTCATCAATCGTTTTCGTGGAGATGTCGGCTTGTTGCAGCCGGGTATCGATTGGTTGCAGCAGCGTACAGGAAAACCTGTGCTTGCGGTGCTGCCTTATTTGCAAGGAATGTATCTGGATGCGGAAGATGCGCTGCAATCGGGTCAGAGTCACCAAGGCGCTTTTCGCATCGTTGTCCCTGTTTTGCCGCGAATTAGTAATCACACTGATTTTGATGCATTACGTGCTTGCACTGGTGTGGATGTTCTATTCATACGCGAAGGGCAGTCAATTCCTGCTGCTTATCTGATCATTTTACCGGGTAGCAAAAATACGCGGAATGATTTAGCCTGGTTGATTTCTCAGGGGTGGCCAGATGCATTACGTCGGCATTTACGGTATGGCGGTAAGGTATTAGGCATTTGTGGTGGCTTTCAAATGCTGGGGAAACGTGTCAGTGATCCATGGGGGGTCGAAGGGGAACCAGGGGATATCGCAGGGC
This sequence comes from Betaproteobacteria bacterium, assembly GCA_015654605.1. Next base: position 611 of record JAATGO010000341.1, on the reverse strand, counting down.
TGGGATTGCTTGATATGGAAACCGAATTGATACGAGATAAAACCTTGAAGAAAATCATCGGCGAATGTCTATTTGTGTCAGATGTACAGACAAAGAGCGAAAGCATCAAGATTAGCGCATATGAAATTCATGTCGGAATTTCTACTGGACCGGCATTGGAACATCCCGCATTTCATATACATGAAGCAGGAGTCACTTCAAGGGCGGAAGGCGCCTGTAGCCAAGATGGGCAGATCATGGGGAGCTATCTGCATGGCATATTTGAGACGCCGCAGGCGCTAGCGGCTATGCTAATGTGGGCAGGACTTGCCGATACAGAGGTGGCAGACATCGGACAATTGCGTGAACAGAGTCTGGAACGTATCGCCGATACTGTAGAGCCACTTTACGAGGCATTGTGTAAAGATTGATTGCATGAGAATTTTTAGCATTCGTATCCGAGATATCAGGCAAGTGCTTCTTTCGCTGCTTCTTCTGGCGTAAATCCATCGTAAAACATATCCGTAAACAACTCGACTTGTTCTTCTATATGCTCTTGAGTTTGATCTAATGTGGCGTCACCAGCCATGAGATATTGCTCGATTTGTGTGCACCCATCAATGAGTTCCTGC
>JAATGO010000021.1 GCA_015654605.1 Betaproteobacteria bacterium | reverse complement strand
GTGCCTTCCTCAATACCTTCTACAAGGATCTCGTCACGGAACTGCCAACGCTCGACAAGGGATTCCTGCTGCGCCCCGACAAGCCAGGACTGGGCACCGAGCTTTCGCCAGCGGTGAAGAGCGATCCTCAGGCGGTCATTCGCCGCACGACGGCAAGCTAAGTTCTATTAACACAAGTACAAGGATTCATGATGGCAAATTTTAGTCGTGAGCAGCTGCGCGCTGCACTCAATGGTATATCGGGCATCTTGGTCACGCCGTTTGACTCACAAGGAAACATTGCACCTGAAAAGCTCCAGTCGATCGTGGACAATGCTGTTGAGGCCTGCGTCCACGTCCTGGTCGCCAACGGAAATACGGGTGAATATTACGGCTTGCGCCAGAGTGAGAGCGAAGCGATGGTGAGGGCGGTGACAGGGATCGTCCGTGGTCGCGTTCCGGTGCTGGGTGGTGTCGGCCGCAGCATCCAGGAAGCGATCGAACTGGCTCAGACGTCACAGAAGGCCGGCGTCGATGCGCTGATGATTCATCAACCGCCGGATCCCTTCGTTGCACCCCGTGGAGTACACGCCTACGTCGAAGCAATTTCAGCAGCTGTTCCAGGCTTACCATTGGTCTTGTATCTGCGCAATGACAACATCGGGTTGGATGCAATCGAGGCCTTGTGCCGGATTCCGGCTGTCATCGGTGTCAAGTGGGCATCCTCAAACGCCCTGATGCTGGGTGAAGCCATCCGTCGTACACGAAACCTCGACATCGCGTGGGTAGGTGGACTTGCAGAGACATGGGGGCCTGGGTTCTATGCCGTAGGCGCTCGTGGGTTTACCTCAGGACTGATCAATGTCTTCCCGGAAAAATCCGTCGCCATCTACGCCGCCCTGGAGAGTGGCGACTATGGTCTGGCACGCGGACTCATCGAGTCAATATCGGCCTTCGAGGAATTGCGCTCACAGGAGAATAACGGCACCAATGTCACCGTCGTCAAGACAGCACTCCAACTGAGGGGAGTGGACTGCGGTGCCACACGACCACCATCAGCCTGGCCGATGAAACCCCAGTCTCTGGAGCTCTTGAAGCAACTGCTCCAGTCCTTGAAGGGCTGATAACAAAGACAATCTGGCCGCTCGTTGCGGTGAAACGACCGGACCGCTTTCACGATTCTAAAAATACGGAGACAAACGATGGATTCAAGCAACACCTATTCAGTTGCGCAAGAAAAAGTGGGACAAAGATCTCATACGCGCTTTCTGATCTTGGCGATGGTATTCATCGTCACCACTGTGAACTACGCAGACCGCGCCACGCTGTCGATCACTGGGCCAGCGATGCGGCATGAATTCGGCTTCACTGATGTGCAGATGGGCTACATGTTCTCTGCCTTTAGCTGGGCCTATGTCCTGGCCCAGATTCCGGCTGGCTGGTTGCTGGATCGATTCGGCGCACGGCGTATGTATGCGGCAAGTATCTTCGCCTGGTCCTTCTTTACTTTTCTGCAAAGTACCTTGGGTACAGTGGCATTTTTCGGTTCGGTGGCCACGGTGCTGTTCATGATGCGCTTCTGTGTTGGCGTGGCCGAGTCACCAGCTTTCCCTGCCAATGCCAAGGTCGTTGCCGCATGGTTTCCCAAGAGCGAGCGGGGAGTCGCTACGGCGCTGTTCAACTCGGCCCAGTATTGTGCAGCAGTGGTGTTCACACCTCTCATGGCATGGGTGGTGCATGCCACTGGTTGGCACCACGTCTATATCTGGCTGGGATCTTTCGGTATCGTTCTGTCTGCAGCATGGCTGTTCGTCGTAAAGAGTCCGGTGCGCCATCCACGCGTGAACGAGGCCGAATTGGCGTATATCCGAGAGGGCGGCGGCATAGTCGAGATGGATGAAGCTGGCGAGAAGGCAGGCAAGGGAACTCGTGACCAGACATGGAATTACGTCAAGCAGCTACTCTCCAATCGCATGCTACTGGGAGTGTACCTCGGTCAGTATTGCCTCAGCGTGATGACTTATTTCTTCCTGACCTGGTTTCCGGTGTATTTGGTCCAGGCGCGTGGCATGAGCATCCTCAAGGCAGGATTTGTGGCATCGCTGCCGGCTATCTGTGGATTCATTGGAGGGATATTGGGCGGACTGATATCCGACATTTTGGTAAAGAAAGGCTATTCGCTGACCATAGCACGCAAGATCCCCATTGTTGCCGGCTTGCTGTTGTCCAGCTCTATCGTGATTTGCAACTACATCGATGCCGAATGGCTCATCATCGCTTTCATGGCGCTGGCGTTCTTCGGCAAGGGAGTGGGAGCACTCGGCTGGGCAGTGATGTCCGATACCGCTCCTTTCGCGGCGATGGGATTGGCCGGCAGCATCTTCAACCTGTTCGGAAACATCGCCGGTATTGTCACACCGATTGCCATTGGTTATATCGTCTACGAAACCAAGTCCTTCAACGGCGCATTGTTCTTTGTCGGCGCGAACGCTTTTGTGGCTGCGTTCTCATACCTGGTGATCGTTGGGAAAATTGATCGCCTAAAATTGACGTCGAAATAAGGAGATTTTGGAATGATTGGAAAGATTGAAGGGTTCTATATCGTGGCCCAAACGCCGTTCGCAGAAGACGGATCGTTGGACCTCGAAAGTATCGACACGCTAGCCGATTTCTATATCCGTCATGGCGTGCAAGGTTTTACCGTCCTGGGCGTGGCAGGTGAATCTGCCAAGCTCTCGATGACTGAAGCCGTCCAGGTGGTGAGGCGATATGTTACTCGCGCCGGTGAGCGACCTGTTATTGCCGGTGTTAGCAACCCTAGTGTTGCTCAGCTGGCGGCGTTGACGGATGAGGTCATCAAGGCAGGCGCAGACGGTGTAATGGTGGCACCACCGACTGGACTGCGCACGGAAGAGGATGTGCTGAACTACTACGTATCCGTGTTCGATCGAATTGGCGATGTACCGACCGTCTTGCAGGATTTTCCTTTCTCAACTGGCGTTTGGATGTCGGTACAGACGATCGCGCATTTGGTTGAGCGCTTCCCGCAAATCGTGGCTATCAAGGAAGAAGACATTCCGAGCGCAGCGAAAATCACCCGACTGCGCGAAGCAACGAGCCGTCCGGTATCTATCCTTACCGGTAACAACGGCGTCTATTTGCTTCAGGAATTGGCGCGAGGCATTGAAGGGCCGATGGCTGGTTTTTCCTATCCGGAGATGCTCTTCGGCGTCCATCAGCTGTTTCTTCAAGGAAAGCTTGAAGAGGCTCATGATCTCTTTGATCTTTACCTGCCGTTACTGAATTTTGAGAACCAGTCGCAATGGGGCGTGGCCGTCCGTAAGGAAGTACTCAAGAAGCGTGGCGCAATTCGCTCTGCCGTGATGAGAGCTCCGGGGCCGAAGTTGTCGCTGAAAGATCATCAGGATATTGAATTTCTTGTCAGCCGTCTTGAAAAGAAGCTCCGCCAGCGTTAGGTCGCCTGTAGGGGGAGAAGTTAGTGTCAGCGGGGCCAGGGACATACACTGGTACCTGCTGCACAAACTCCCAATCTTCTATTTAACATAATACAAATTATACGAATTAACATTGGGATGTAGCACACTCCGATCTTTCTCTTGTGGCAATGTTTTTACATATCCTCGCCATACGTTTGAATCTGGACTGTCTCTCTTCACAAGTAGTTTTAACTAAGAAGATGATTCACTACTAAACGAGGTTTTCAAGTGACCATAAACATAGTCTTTAAATGTGTATACAAGGCTCCGTTTAGTCATATTTTTTAATGTCAGTAAGACTACATTTAATGGCTCAATATGCTCTTCAAGTGCGATATGCACTACAGAAGTTCCATCGTAAGTTTGGGAAATCTTAGGCTCTAAATTCAAGAGCGAATAACCTAGGCCATTTCCAACTAAGGTTCTAATTGTTTCAAATGATTGAGAACGATAAGCGATTTTTGGTTTAAGTCCACATGAATGAAAAATGGATAAAAAATATTCCCGCGTGTAAGGTAAATCCATCAGCACGAACGGTTCATCAATAATATCTGTGATGGATATTGTAGAGGCATTGGCCAACCTATGTTTTTTGGACAGCACAGCTTTCGCCGGCAATGTCGCTAATGGTGCGGCATTGATATTTTCCGTAAGTCCAATGTCAAAGCTAATGGCAATTTCAGCGGTTCCCATATATAAATGCTGAAGTACTGCCTCTTGGTCCCCAACAATAATCTGTACATTAATGCCAGGATAAGCATGTTTAAACCCTGCTATTAAGTTTGCCAAAACGAGTGGTGCCAAGTTAGTAAAACAAGCGACTACCAAATTTCCTTGTAAAGAACTCCCCAATGCCCCTGCGATATTCTTAAAATCATCAGCGTGAGCTAGCAAACCTCTTGCCTCAAGTACCAATAGCTTCCCATATGACGTAACCGCCATACCCTTGGCAGGCTTACGCACAAAGATGGGAATCCCTACTTCTTCCTCAAACTGCTGAATGGTTGCCGATATCGCCCCTGGGCTTCGTCCGAGACGCTCCGCGGCTATAGTCACACTACCAGCGTCACTAACCGTTACGATGGTGCGTAGTGCGCGCAATGAAAATTTATTCATATTTTCTAAATAAGTTATGAAAGTTATATTACATTGCTAAATAATGTCACAGGGGCTAATCTAAGTCCATCATAAAATTCACGAATTGGAAATCTCGATGTCGTCAACTCAAAATCAAATATCGCAACAATTTATCGTCGCGGCAGCTCATGCATCGGCTCCTCCATTTGATCGCGACGCAGGTGTTTCTAAAGCATGTCGACTTATAGCAGAGGCTGGAGCATCTGGCGCAAGGCTTATCGTTTTTTCCGAGTCCTTCATTCCTGGTTTCCCTATCTGGAATGGCATTGTCGCTCCAATAGATGGGCATGCACTATTTAAGAAATTTGCTGATAATGCCTTAAAACCTAATGAACCTGCTTTTAAGCACATACAAAATGCAGCGGCACGCCATCGTGTATTTGTGAGCTTGGGCTTTTGTGAAGTGTCACCACGTAGTCCAGGCAGGCTCTGGAACAGTCAAGCTCTTATCTCTGATACTGGAGAGCTACTAAACTTGCATAGAAAACTGGTTCCAACATTCTATGAGCAATTAGTCTGGGATCGTGGTGATGCTGCCGGCATCCGGGTCGTAGATACGTCCATAGGAAAGATCGGTGGATTAATCTGTGGGGAAAATAATAATCCACTTGCACGTTATGCTCTCATGGCTGAGGGAGAGCAAATTCATTGCGCTTGCTACCCCGCCGTTTGGCCATTCCGCAACCCTGTTTCGGCCAAACCTTATGATTTGCGTGACGCAATCCGTTTTCGTGCCGCGGCCCATAGTTTCGAAGCAAAGGTGTTTACGATTGTAAGTGCGGGGATGGTTGACGAAGAGTTGATACAGGCATTTAGTCAAAATAATCCGCAAGCAGAAGAAATACTTCGAGCATGTCCTCCTGCCTGCTCCATGATCGTCGGTCCCAATGGTGAATTAATTTCAGAAGTCAGGCAAAGTGAAGAAGGACTTGTGCTTGCGGAACTTGATCTTGCTTCACTCGTAGAACTTAAACGTCATCATGACATGGCTGGATATTACTGTCGCTCAGATATTTTCCGGCTTAAGCTAGATAGGCAGCGTAATGAATCACTCGAAGTCATCCCTGACGGCATCATGGATTCCCATGACTCACAGAATGTATATGTAATGGAACAATTTGACTCTCCCCGCGATTAAGTATTTTCTTTTACATGAAAGATTGAATCATGACCCCTATTCCTATGAAAAATTTCCTATATACCTTGCTAAGTACCATTGTACTGATCATGGCAATGCAACCAAGTTCTGCATTGGCAGCTGACTATGGAAAGGAAAATACGCCAGTAAATTTAACGGTTGGTTTCCCCTGCTGTTATGCAGAAACATGGTCCGGCTATGTCGTAAAAGAAAAGAAACTGTGGGAAAAATATTTGCCAAAGGGGTCCAATGTTTCCTATAACATTCCTATTGCTGGCCCACCGATCGTCAATGGCATGTTAGCCGATAAAATCGATATCGGTTATTTGGGTGATACCGCCGCGATTGCGTTAACGACCAAGAATCAAATTGCTGATGTTCGACTTGTCGCTACGACAGCAATATCACAAGATCAATGTGCCATACTTCTTGTAAGGCCTGATGCCCCCTCTTTTGATACTCCAGAAAAAGCTGTTTCTTGGTTGGAAGGTAAGAAAATTGGTGTTCCCAAAGGGAGTTGTGCAGACAGATTTGCTAGCGAAATTATAAAACGGAATAATGTACATCCAGAGAGCGTTCTCAACCAGACGATTGAGGTTATTTCAAGTAATTTCCGCGCAAAAAAATTGGATGCAGCAGTTGTCTGGGAGACAGTTGCTTCGCAACTCATCAATCAGGGTTTGGCAAAGCGCGTAGCATCCGGCGTCAATTTTGGGATAACTGATGGCGCATTCCTTGCTATGCAATACGAACTCATTAAGAACAGACCAGACATCGTACATGGATGGTTAGAAGCGGAAATGGATGCTCAACTTTTCATGTCGGATCAGAAAAATGCAGAAGAAGTCGTTGAAATTATCCACAAGAATGTACCAGAATTCAGCAAAGACGAGCTACGAAATGCAATATACAAGCGTTACCCCAATGATCAAGGGGGAACAGATGTACGTGTCGTACAACCATTTTCTTTTCCGGGAAATGTAAAAAGCCTTTTAGCTGATGAAACTGCCTTTTTATACTCCATCAAGGCAATCTCTGTTCCAAAAATGCGTAACGACGCGGTATTTTCTTCCACCTCAGACAGCATACTTAAAGAGCGAAAACTTGTAGCCCCTATTGGACAAATCAAAGCCTCCGTAAAATAATATGAGTAACGACATGGTTCATCTTAATAACATTCCAAAAACACGAGATACGCGACAATTTGTCATTCTTGAAAGAGAGTTTTGGATTCGATTCCTGATGATCATAGTTGGTTTTTTTATTGCTTT
>JAATGO010000135.1 GCA_015654605.1 Betaproteobacteria bacterium | reverse complement strand
GCCCGCGTGTTTGAAGGGTGCATGAACTATCGGGCAGCCAAGGGCAAGAATGAATATGATGGCGGTACGTCTCCTGAATTGAATATTGATGTATAGGTCATGTATTGCATGGGATCATCACTGGATTTGAGAAAAACACGTTGTATGTTGGCCTGGAATAGCAATATTGGAGAAATAAATTTGGTAGCCCATCTGACGTACCTGGTTCTCTTGCTAGACACCTATGGTGCGAGCAGAGTATCATTTCTAATGGAATGTGGTGTGTTGCTAGTCTGACAGAAAAATAGAATAGATGATCTGGTCTTTTCAAAGGAGTGGTTGTTATGGGTAGTAGAGATTACTGAGGGAAGATAGTGTATAGATGCAAGACTTGATAAATAGACTATGGCAGGGATGTTGATGAGGCGCTCATTAAACCTTGTGGGATATCTATCTGATAAAAAGCAATTTTATAAAGCGGAGCATGATGGAAGCGTATATTTTAGATTGGTTAAATTTACTATTGCGATGGTTGCATGTCATTACTGCCATTGCATGGATAGGGTCATCGTTTTATTTTGTATGGCTTGATAATAGTCTAACCAAACCAATTGATCCTACATTGCAAGAAAAAGGCGTGGGAGGAGAATTGTGGGCGGTGCATGGTGGTGGGTTTTATAATCCACAGAAATATCTGGTCGCTCCCAAAACTTTGCCTGAGCATTTGCACTGGTTTTTTTGGGAATCGTACAGCACCTGGTTATCGGGATTCGCTTTATTTTCAGTACTGTATTTATTTAATGCGAGTACCTTTCTCATAGATAAAAATGTACTGGATATATCGGCATCGACAGCAGTATGGTCCGCGCTTGGATTCTTACTGGCTGGCTGGGTCATCTACGATGTCATCTGTCGTGCATTTGGGGACCGTAAGCATGGCGACAAAATAGTTAGCGTGTTGGTGATGCTATATGTCATTGCTTCCACATGGAGTGTCTGTCATATCTTTGCGGGACGAGCTGCGTTCTTGCTGATGGGCGCAACGATGGCTACGATCATGAGTGCCAACGTGTTGTTTTGGATCATCCCAGGACAGCGCAAAATGGTGGCAGCAATGCGCAGTGGAAAAAAGCCAGATCCAATAGATGGCAAGCGTGGCAAGCAACGTAGTGTACACAATACCTATTTCACCTTGCCAGTACTGCTGGCCATGCTATCAAACCATTACAGCATGCTCTATGGCGCTGAGTATAATTGGTTAGTTTTGCTACTCCTGATGTTTGCTGGAGTTTTGATAAGGCAGTTTTTTATCTTGAAGCACAAGGGAGTATTCGATTGGAAATATCCTGTACTGGCAGTGATATTCTTGGGTGGTGTCGCTTTCTGGATCGCTCCTAAGTCAATTGTGTCGCCTGTGGCAGAAGAGACGCATCCGATAGAAACAGCACCGATTTCTTTTGTGCAGGTACAGAAAATTGTTGAGGAACGCTGTGTACAATGCCACTCAGCTAAACCAACATTAATGCCCGTAGCAGGAAAAGGCATTTTGCTGGATAGCAAAGACAGTATTTTGCAACATGCGCAGCAGCTTTATCAGCAGGTAGTATTACAAAAGATGATGCCTTTGGGTAATTTGACACACATAACAGATGAAGAGCGCGCATTGTTGGGCGAGTGGTATAAGCAGGGGGCGTCAGGAAAGTGATTTTTATGTGTAAACGCATTTGACGTACGCGATAGTATATTGATGGGCACTGCACAGAGTATGCAGTGCCCATCGCGTATCCTGATCTTATTTTCCCTGTTGTAGTGTGTCCTGGTAAGGGTGCTGCTGTTGCCAGTGTTGAGCAATATCAATGCGGCGGCAAATCCAGACACGTTCATGCGACTGGATATAGTCCAGGAAGCGTTGTAATGCGACAAAGCGTCCAGGACGCCCCAGCAGTCGGCAATGCATACCTATCGATAGCATTTTTGGTGTGACTTCGCCTTCTGCATATAAGACATCGAAGCTATCTTTCAGATATTGGTAGAAGTGTTCACTGGTGTTAAAACCTTGTGGTGTTGCAAAACGCATGTCGTTGCTATCTAGCGTGTATGGCACGATCAGATGTGGTTTTTCACTGCCATCGGATAATTTGACGGATGTCCAGAATGGCAAGTCGTCGCCATAATAGTCGGAGTCATAGACAAAACCACCATGTTCGACGACCAATTGTCGTGTGTTAGGAGAGTCTCGTCCGGTATACCAGCCCAAAGGGGCATTGCCAGTTAGCTCGCGCAGAATGTCAACGGCGGTACGCATATGCTGGCGTTCTGTTTCAATATCCATGTCTTGGTAATGTAGCCAGCGCCAGCCATGGCATGCAATTTCATGTCCTTGCTCTAATATGGCTTGTGTGACTTCTGGATTCCGCTGCAGAGCCATGGCAACACCAAATATAGTCAGCGGCAGGTGACGTTTTTCAAACTCTCGCAAAATTCTCCAGACTCCGACACGGGAACCATATTCGTAGATGGATTCCATGGACATGTGTCGCGCCGGATAAGCTGCTGCGCCAACAATTTCTGAGAGGAACTGTTCGGATCCGGCATCACCGTGCAAGACGTTATTTTCGCTTCCCTCTTCGTAGTTAAGTACGAACTGGACGGCGATGCGGGCATTGTCAGGCCAATGTACTTGAGGCAAGTGTCGGCCATAGCCGATCATATCGCGTGGATAGGTTGATTGTTCGGGCATATTCATCAATAAAATGGAGAGGGCTATTTTTTCAATTTCCCAGGTTATCTGGTCAAGGCAACGCGTAAATCAAATTCGTCGGCATTATTGGGTTGAACGCGCTCTTCACACAAATGCAAATGGTGTGCCATGTGTTTTTGTGCCGCACTGAGATTACCGTGCTTTATCGCATCAAGCACGGAGGCGTGTTCGTCGAATGAACACGCATTATGCTCTCCAGAGATCTCTGTTTTAGCAATCATCAACGTGGTACGAGAGACAAGCTTGCGTAGTGTGTCGACGATCAGCCTGTTGCCTGTGAGTTCTGCCAATGCCAGATGAAATTGCGCGGACAGTCTGATCCAGCGGGGTCGG
>JAATGO010000421.1 GCA_015654605.1 Betaproteobacteria bacterium | reverse complement strand
TGACCAGGCATCTTCCTCGAAAATTGAAGAGGCGTAAACATCCCATCCTTTTTTCAATCCTTCATAAAATACTGCTACCAACGGCACAAAAAGAAAAAGAGTGAGAAACAATAATGCAATACCGATCAATAGAAATTTGATCCAGGGAGCTTCCTGGGTCGCATTTGATGTATAGGCATTTCCACTTCCACTAGCAACCGGAAGCATAGGACTTGCAGTCGCAGGGCTAATAACAGTCCGCATATCAGATTTTCTCCGCATTGCCGCGTTTACGTGCCCATGCTTGTAGCAAATTAATCGTCAGTAATAATATGAAGGAAACTACCAGCATGACCACAGCAATTGCAGTTGCTCCGGTATAGTCGTACTGTTCGAGTTTAGTGATAATGAACAAGGGCGTAATCTCCGAAACCATCGGCATATTACCGGCAATAAATACCACTGAGCCATATTCACCTGTCGCACGCGCGAATGCCAACGCAAAACCCGTAAGCAACGCCGGAAAGACCGTAGGAAAAATAACATGCGTAAACGTCTGCCAGCGTGTTGCACCAAGACTAGCGGCAGCCTCTTCCAACTCACGTTCGACATCAGCGAGAACCGGTTGCACTGTGCGAACAACAAAAGGTAATCCAATAAATGTCAATGCAACCAACACACCCAATGGAGTGAATGCTACTTTGATACCTAATGGCTCTAAATAACGACCAATCCATCCATGGGGAGCATATAATGTTGTCAGCGCTATGCCAGCGACTGCTGTTGGTAATGCAAATGGCAGATCAACAAGTGCATCGATCATCCTTTTCCCTGGAAATCTGTACCGTACTAACACCCAGGCAACGATACCGCCAAAAATCACATTAAGCAGTGCTGCCAAAAAAGAAGCTCCAAATGTCAAACGATAAGAAGCCATCACACGTGGAGATGTCACCGCCTCAACAAAAGCTTCCCAGGTCATCGTGAAAGTTTTCAGAAATATCGATGACAGTGGAATCAATACAATCAATGCTAAGTAAAACAGCGTAAAACCGAGTGATAACTGAAAACCTGGTAATACTCGGAATGCTTTCTTTCTGTTGAGTCCAATAGGAATCAAAGCAGGCATGGGAATTTTCCCTTATAACAAATACGATTAACAATGAGTGATAGTCGCACTCGATTGTTATATTCAAAACTAATTTTTTCTCATTTCAATAGAATTTTTTTATCTAAAGAAAAATGTTTTTAGCGTTATACATATTTATTTCCCTTCCTCTTTCCATATTTTTATTTCTTCTTATTTCCTTTTTGTTTCTTTTTGTCATGCTACTTCCAAGGTCTGCGACAATCGTTGTAATACTAACTGGCCGTAAGGCCAATCATGCAGCCCCGATTCTGCATTGATATGGCCGAGAGAACCTGCATTAAGAAAACTACTTCCCCAAATGCTCGCCCAATGTGCTGCACGTTGAGTGCTCATCCACGGATCATTGTCGCTACCAATCACCACCGATGGGAATGGCAGGCGATAATTTACCTGTTGTGCTACATTGAATTTATCTGGGTCGGCAGGAGCGACCAACAATGCACCAGCAATTGTGCAATGCTGCCTGGCTGCACAATACACTGCAGTCAAACAACCAAAACTATGTGCCACTATTAGTACAGGAAGCGCCTTAGACGTTGTTTCCTGAACAGTCAGCTCCAATTTTCTGGCCCACACAGATAACTCGGGCACATCCCAATATTCTTGTTCCACTCTCTCAAAATTTGAATACAGTCGTAGCCAATGCGACTGCCAATGGTCATAGCCACTGCCGTGTAATCCAGGAACAACCAACACGCGAAAACTGGAAAGCGGCAATGGTACGAATGCAGAGTGAATAAAATTGTTCATATCACATGCAGTACAAAATGCATCAAACCTCATTAAAGAAAGTCAATGACAGCATTAAATCTTGGCAATAGAAACTTCAGTTGCCTTGACCAGAGCAACGACTTCCGTACCTACGACCAGTCCGAGATCCTTAACAGAACGAGTAGTAATAACAGAAGTCACAATTCCTGCTGGTGTATCGACATCTATCTCAGACACAACACTGCCTTCGATAATGGCCTTGATCTTTCCTTTAAACTGATTACGTACATTAATAGCTTGAATTGTCATGAATGGCTCCTTGTTAACTGCACTAAAAAATAAATGTTTTCGTTCTACGATATTCCGTTTCTTACACTGCCCACTGCACTTGATTCACTGTACGTGATAGAGATACATCTCCTAAAGTGGCATCTGTGGTATTAGCAGGATGACGCAGCACCCGCTCCAATATCTGCTCCTCCAGGAAGGCAAAGGTAGGATTTCCGCGAGCACGAGGACGTGGCAAATCAATACGCTGATCCAATGTAATTTCACCATCCTCAATTAATACCACACGATCAGCCAATGCTATTGCCTCCTGTACATCATGTGTCACAAGAATGGCAGTAAAACCACGCTTTCTCCATAATGACTCAATTAACTGCTGCATCTCTATACGAGTCAATGCATCCAATGCACCTAATGGTTCGTCCAGTAACAATAACTCTGGGTCATGTACCAAGGCACGAGCCAATGCAACGCGCTGCCTTTGTCCTCCAGACAAAACTGCGGGCCATTCTCCTGCGCGCTCTTGCAAACCTACATGACGTAAAGCCTGCTCTGCCCGTGATAATGCCTGTTTAGGCAATCCCAAAGCAACATTATTAAGCACGCGCTTCCATGGCAACAAACGTGAATCTTGAAACATGACACGTGTCTCAGGTGTACAAAGCACATCATCACGTTGAAAAATAATATTACCCCCACTCACATCTTCTAATTTCGCGATTAATCTTAATAATGTGCTTTTACCACAACCACTACGTCCCACGATCGCAATGAATTCGCCTGGTACAACGTCGAGGTGTAATGCTTTAAGTACTGGCCGACCTGAATAGAATTTACTCAAATCTGAGATAGTAATACTGACACCACGTACAACTTTTCCATGTTTAGCTTTCGTCTCTACCACTTCACTCACTTCACTATTTTCTAGAATATTCCCTGACATGATGTTCCTCTTATTGATAACTAGGATGCCAGCGCAACCAGAATTTCTCTAATCCACGAGCCAAGACGTCCGCCAGTTTTCCCAGCAATGCATACAACAAGATACCTACGAGAACGACATCCGTTTGTAGAAACTCTCGGGCATTCATCGTCATGTAACCGATACCTGACTGTGCCGAAATAGTTTCTGCCACAATCAACAATACCCATACTAGCCCCAATGCAAAGCGTACACCTACCAGAATCGATGGTAGTGCACCTGGCAAAATCACATCCCGATACAATGGCCAACCAGACAAACCATAACTCTTTGCCATTTCTATCAAGCCTTTGTCGACAGATCGAATGCCATGGAAAGTATTGAGATAAATAGGAAAAAACACACCTACCGATACCAAAAATAATTTTGCTGTCTCATCAATTCCAAACCAAAGAATTACGAGTGGAATTAACGCCAGCGCTGGAATATTACGTACCATCTGCAGTGTGGTATCCAGAAGAATCTCAGCCTGTCTAAAAGTGCCCGTCAATAACCCCAGCAATAACCCTAAGCTACCTCCAACGATAAATCCTGAGGCCGCCCTAGCGCTACTTACCCCCAGATGTCTCCATAGTTCGCCTGAGGCAGAAAGAGTCCATGCTGCCCGCAGCACGGCCAATGGTTCCGGCAAAATCCGAGTCGACAACCAACCAACCTGAGAAGCAATCTGCCAAGCCAATACCAATACGACGGGTAATATCCAGGATAACAATTGTGTTCTACCAAAATGCCACCTCTTCCAAAAAGAGGCAACAACGGTATGTCCCACCTTCTCTTTGACAGCCATGGGATTATTAGTTTTTACACGATGACTCACACTACCTACACTCATTGCCTAGGCTCCTTTATTTACCTTAACTGGCCGATGTTTGTGGAGCTGGAGGAACATATGAATTCCCAATAATTTCACCAAGCGGTCCACTTAAATTAACATCAGGTAAATCCTGTTTCTCCTGGCGAGGTAACAAAGGAAAGACCAGCTCAGAAAAACGATAAGATTCTTCTAAATGAGGGTAGCCAGAAAGAATAAACGTATCGAT
>JAATGO010000380.1 GCA_015654605.1 Betaproteobacteria bacterium | reverse complement strand
GTAAGCCAGCACCACAAGCACCATTGGAAGGTTATACTTTCGAGGGATATCGTAATGCAGATGGTTCTGTTGGGACGCGCAACCTGTTGGCGATTACGACTACTGTACAGTGTGTGGCAGGTGTGGTGGAACATGCAGTCAAACGTATCCGGCAAGAGTTATTGCCAAAATATTCCAATGTAGAAGACATTGTTGCATTGGAGCATATCTACGGTTGTGGTGTAGCGATTGATGCTCCCAATGCTTATATTCCGATTCGTACGCTACGTAATATCAGTTTGAATCCTAATTTTGGTGGCCAGGCGATGGTCGTAAGTCTTGGCTGCGAGAAATTGCAGCCTAATCGCTTGTTGCCAGAAAATATGATCCCGATCCACAAGGAAGGGGAACCTTATGTTGTGTGCTTGCAGGATGCACAGCATGAGGGTTTCCACTCGATGATTGATTCTATTATGCAGATGGCAGAAGTCCGGTTGCAAGAATTGAACAAGCGTCGTCGCGAAACTTGTCCTGCCTCCGATCTGGTCGTCGGTGTACAGTGTGGTGGTAGTGATGCTTTTTCGGGGGTGACAGCCAATCCTGCAGTAGGTTTTGCTACCGATTTATTGGTACGTGCGGGTGCTGGCGTCATGTTTTCGGAAGTGACGGAAGTGCGCGATGGTATTGATCAACTGACAGCGCGTGCCATTAATGATGACGTTGCACAAGCAATGATTCGGGAAATGGATTGGTATGACAAGTACTTGACCAATGGCGGTGTCGATCGTAGTGCTAACACCACACCCGGAAACAAAAAAGGTGGTCTTGCTAATATTGTTGAGAAGGCGATGGGATCGATTGTCAAATCGGGGAGTAGTCCCATTACTGGTGTATTGTCACCAGGCGACAAGCTTAAGCAGAAGGGGCTGATTTATGCTGCTACACCTGCCAGTGATTTTGTCTGTGGGACTTTACAATTGGCTGCCGGCATGAACGTGCACATCTTTACAACGGGTCGCGGGACACCTTACGGCCTTGCTGCAGTGCCTGTGATTAAGGTTGCTACACGCAATGAATTGGCACGTCGCTGGCATGATCTGATGGATGTGAACGCTGGTCGCATTGCGAGCGGTGAAGCTAGTATTGAAGAGGTAGGTTGGGAGTTATTTAGATTGATATTAGATGTCGCTAGTGGTAAGAAAACTTGGGCTGAACATTGGAAGTTACATAATGCCCTGGCACTATTTAATCCTGCCCCTATCACCTAAAATCCTGTTGTTCATCGGCAGGCTTTGCGGAATGATTATTGGCGACAATTGTATTTGATCATCTTCATCCGCACATTTTTTTCACATGGTATGAAAAAGCGTGAAAGTTAGACTTCCACGCTTAGTGCCATCAATGATGCCACAATGGCGACATGAATGAACCGCTTGCTACCAATTTTTTGGCGGTCGTTCTCTTTTTTTAAACGTATCGTTTTCATCTTATTGCTGTGTTTTTAGCTTACGCAGCAGTATAGGATGTTTTTACCGTGGTATAGAATTCCATAGCATACGCCCCTTGTTCGCGTGCCCCATAGCTCGATGCTTTGCGTCCTCCAAACGGTACATGATAATCAACGCCAGCAGTAGCCGCGTTAACCATCACCATACCTGCCTGAGCGTGCCGTTTGAAGTGGCTGGCATATTTGAGAGATGTCGTGCAAATACCCGACGACAGGCTAAACTCAGTATCGTTGGCCAGCTGTAATGCATGCTCGTAATTGTCTGCAGCAATGACAGAGGCGACAGGGCCAAAAATTTCTTCACGAGAGATGCGCATGTCATTACTGCAGTCGGCAAACAGAGCTGGTGTCATATAAAAACCTTCTGTATCGCGTTGGACTCGTTCACCACCGATGATGAGTTTTGCACCTTCGTTCTTGCCAATGGCAACATATGACAGATCTTGATTCAATTGCGACTGATCGACCACGGGACCAATCTGCGTTTCTTTGCGCAAGGCATGGCCGACTTGAATGGTTTCCAGTTGTTGGCGTACAGCTTCGATAAGACGGGGATAAATATCTTTTTCTACAATGATACGGCTAGATGCAGTGCACCGTTGACCAGTAGAGAAGAAGGCACCTTGTACTACCGCATTAGTCGCTACGGTGAGGTCTGCATCGTTCAATATAACCATAGGATTTTTTCCGCCCATTTCCAATTGGAATTTGGCCATACGTGCAATGCAGCTTTGCGCAATATTTTTCCCAGTGTTGACAGAGCCGGTAAAGCTAATTGCAGTAACACGACGATCTTCAGTGAAGCGCTGACCAACGACAGAACCAGGTCCCATCACCAGATTGAAGACGCCAGTAGGGATACCAGAGCAGCTGATAATATCGGTAATCGCCCATGCGCAACCAGGCACCAGTTCTGCTGGTTTGAATACCACAGTGTTACCATAGGCGAGCGCTGGAGCAATTTTCCAGGCAGGAATTGCCAAAGGAAAATTCCATGGTGCAATGATGCCGATAACACC
>JAATGO010000200.1 GCA_015654605.1 Betaproteobacteria bacterium | reverse complement strand
TCTTTTCAATTTTCCGGTCATCCAGCGCACCCTCCCGCAAACGTTTGCGGAATGTCTGACGTGTGTTACTACCCTTGTCTTCACTTGTATTCGTGACATCCTGTTCTGAGGAGGCCAGTCCAAAATCGCGCACGGGTGGTACCAGAATATCAATGATGCGATCTTCGGCAGCATCTTCTGCGCGTGCTCGCACCTTACTCATCTCTGCTTCACGTGTTTGCTTAATGCCGATATCAACAAGATCACGAATGATAGTGTCAACATCGCGGCCAACGTAACCGACTTCTGTAAATTTGGTTGCTTCAATTTTGATAAATGGCGCGCCGGCCAACTTGGCCAGCCGACGGGCAATCTCCGTCTTACCGACACCGGTCGGGCCAATCATCATGATATTTTTAGGCGTAATCTCATGCCGTAAGGGTTCCGCAACTTGTTGACGCCGCCAGCGATTACGCAAGGCAATTGCCACAGCACGTTTAGCACGCCCCTGGCCAACGACATGTTTATCAAGTTCGGAAACGATCTCTTTGGGAGTCATGTTCATAATATATTCTTTGCAATGCCGCAAGACAGCAGCTTTTTTGAAATGGTTCGATAGATAATAGCTGGGCCGTATCCTGTATCCTACGTTTCCGGTTTATCAGTCCAGCGTTTCAATGATATGTGACAGGTTGGTATAAATGCATAACTCGCCAGCAATTGTCAGGGACTTTTTCACAATGTCGGCCGGTGACAATTCCGTGTTTTCCTGTAATGCTTTTGCTGCTGATTGTGCAAAGGTTCCACCGGAACCAATCGCACCGATGCCATCTGTTGGTTCCAATACATCACCATTACCAGTGATAACTAACGTCGTTTCACGATCAGCTGCCAGCAGCATTGCTTCCAGGCGACGCAGCATACGATCGGTGCGCCAATCTTTGGCCAATTCCACCGAAGCACGCATCAAATGCCCCTGATGTTTTTCCAGCTTGGCTTCGAACAGATCCAGCAAAGTAAAAGCATCTGCCGTACCTCCCGCAAACCCAACCAGCACATTCCCCTTGTAGAGTTTACGTACCTTGCGCGCTGTACCCTTCATAACGATATTGCCCAGCGTCACCTGCCCATCGCCACCTAAAGCGACAGTATTGCCACGCCTGACGGACAATATAGTTGTCCCGTGAAATTGTTCCATGTTGTACCTTAATTAAAAAAATGCTCAATGTCGTTGGCTTGCGCACGTACGCCTGATGAGACGCATCATGCCATGAGAAACGAAATGGGGACAAGCAAGGCAAATTACAAGATCCGCTACTGGCAGGGTAGATGCTTTTTCAATACCGAAAAGAAACATTGTACAACAGCATGTTGCACAACGACAGTCACATAGCGTGTCTGACTGAGGCACCTGCATTGATACCCCTGCCATTAGAAATACCAGAACTCATTTCATGAATCGGCATGATGTGAGTTCTAGGAATGAAGAATTAATAGATCAAGGCTGCAAGATTGCGAGGTTACATCTGCATAAATCGGGGCGGATTCCGAAGATATCAATGCATAGAAGCATAGCATCCCAGAAAAAAACGCCCTACCTCTCAAGGGATGGTACCGCTTCACACATCTAACGTCATCAAGCTGGCATTACCGCCTGCGGCCGTCGTATTCATACATAGAGCACGCTCCGCGACCAGGCGCCAAAGCGCTATCGGCGTGCTTTCCGTTGCTACCAGCAAAGGAATAAGTGCCCCATCTCGTTGTGCCAGTTCCATGCGCCAACGTGTGCAAGAATCGGCATCCACCAATGCCATCTGTAACGGCACTTCAGCAAGACGATGTCGGATATCCATTGACTGCCTTACTATTTCCGGTAAGCTGGGCGGAACCAGTGCCGCCGTCACTGTTCCCATCACCGCCACATTTCCCGTCGCTAAGATTGCTGCCAACTGATTTAACAGTGCGGCAACACTGCCAGCCGCACACAGTATCTTGCCGCGTGGTGCGAACGAAAGCGAGTTATTCTCACCGGTCGGCCCTGGCAAGTTCAGTGTTTTATACAGCAAACTATCCCTGCCGTACCTCTGAATCAACGTTGCCAGACCCGCATGTCCATGTGCCTTGGCCCATTCCAGCAATGCTGTCAATGGCTCCGCGACTGTAGATGCCTGTTGCGTCATTAGCGGTGGTTGCCCATGCCGTCCCAAACGCATTAAATATAATGGGCCACCAGCCTTGGGCCCTGTCCCGGATTTACCCTCGCCACCAAAAGGCTGCACACCAACCACCGCCCCTACAATGTTGCGGTTGATATATATGTTACCAACATGTGCATGCCGCACGACAAAATCAATGGTGTCATCAATGCGTGAATGTACTCCCAGAGTTAACCCATAACCGCTGGCATTAATATCATGAACCAGTTGCGGTAGCGCATCGCGCTCATACCGTAACACGTGCAACACGGGACCAAAGACCTC
This sequence comes from Betaproteobacteria bacterium, assembly GCA_015654605.1. The sequence goes on along the minus strand of JAATGO010000200.1, from coordinate 1,443 downwards.
ATGTTGCAACTGTTCCAGTGCCTCAATTTCAATAACAGTAGGGGGAACAAATGTACCGTACTGATGCTCCTCACTCAACGGTAACTGGTAAATCTTGTCTGTCAGAGATCGCATGTGCTCTATATGTGCCAGCAATTGCGTGCGCGCCTGAGCATCAATGACCGGGCCAATATCTGTTGCCAAGCGATCTGGATTACCAATACATAACTCCTGCATCGCACCCTTCAGCATGGCGATAGTGTTATCTGCAATATCGCTTTGCAAACACAGCACTCGTAACGCAGAACAGCGCTGACCAGCACTATCGAAGGCTGATGCCAATACGTCCTGCACCACCTGTTCTGGCAAAGCACTGGAATCCACAATGAGCGCATTTTGCCCCCCTGTCTCGGCAATCAGTGGAATGTCATATTGTGGCTCTGCACCTGCTGCCACAGTTTGCTCGACATGCGTTGACAAGGTTTGCTCGGCACGAGCAGCCAAGGTTCTATTAATCAGTTGCGCCACTTCGGTTGAACCAGTAAAAATAACACCCTTGATTTTGGTGTCTGCTGTCAAACGCGCGCCCACCGTATCACCACGTCCGGGCAACAACTGTAATGCTGCGCGAGGTATGCCTGCCGCATGCAGCAATTGCACCGCGCGGTAAGCAATCAATGGCGTCTGTTCAGCTGGTTTGGCCAGCACGACATTTCCAGCCGCCAACGCAGCACTGACTTCTCCAATAAAAATGGCCAACGGAAAATTCCATGGACTGATACAAGCCACTGGTCCCCATGCTAATGCAGCACCATCCTGTCGGATCTGCACCGCGTAATAGCGTAAAAAATCAACAGCCTCACGCACTTCAGCAATCGCATTCGGTATCGATTTCCCCGCTTCACGAATTGCCAATGCCATCAACTCCGCATGATGCATTTCCAAAGAATCTGCTGCCTGCTCCAGCATGGATGCCCGCTCCGTGGCAGGAACAGCCTGCCATGTCATGGCATACCCTTCTGCCGCAGTCAGCGCCCTCTGCACATCCTGATCAGTCGCCTCAATAACTTGTCCAACAACATCGCGAGAATCTGCAGGATTCGTGATTACTTGTGCCGTCGTCACTGCCGCAGACGATACTACCGACTCTGCCAACAACGGCGCAGCGTGCCATTGTGCACCAGAAAAACTAGAAAATGCACGCTCCAGATCATGCAAACAATCTTCATTGCTCAAATCAATCCCGGCTGAATTCTTGCGTTCCTCACCATATAAATGGCGTGGCAATGGAATCTTGGGATGCGGCGCACCACCTTCTGCACGCACAACCACGACCGGATCCACGATTAAGCTTTCTATCGTAATCTGCTCATCCACAATCTGATTTACAAATGATGAATTGGCACCATTTTCCAACAAACGACGCACCAGATATGCCAATAAAGTTTGATGCGAACCAACAGG
>JAATGO010000114.1 GCA_015654605.1 Betaproteobacteria bacterium | reverse complement strand
CAGATCAAGACCAAGACCAGCCAGTGACAGAGTGGCAGCCACATTCGCATTCTTCGGATACAAGCGTGCCGCTTCACGTGCACTACCTTCAAAAATCATGGTGGCTTCTTTCAGGCCAGCCAGATCAAACACTAGGTCGGCAGGTGTTCCCAGCCAGGCATTTGGTGGTTTACGACCGGTGTACACCACTGATTCCAGACCTCCGATCTTAGCTGCCGCTAGCGCATCAATTGCACCGATAGCACCTGATAGCAGTTGCACTTGAGTCCTACCCTCGTGTGCCGCGGCTTCCAATTTTTCGACGACACCTGGCTCGGACAGCGCCCCAATCGACACAATCATGCATGGAATACCTTGACGCAATGCGGGAATGACATGCTCTTCGATAGCCTGATGGCCTGCGCATTCAATTAATAAGTCAGGGGGCACATCTTGTTCATCTAGGCATGCAATCACCCGCGTGCCGTGTACTAGTGACGACATGCGAATACGCGCACTTTCCATATGTGCATGTGGCACAATCACGGCATCGAATATCACTTCTGGATCACCCTTAAGTAATTCCATCACTCCCATACCGATTGCACCGCAACCAACCATCGATACATGCAGCATCTCATTCTCCTCAGATCGCAGCCGCAACCAACGCATTAGCAGTCGCCACAGTTTTCTCTTCGTTCACCGGTGGGCCAGCAAACGCCGTCTTGAAACTACCTATGCTGAGCATATCGATTTCCAACAGAAATGGACCTGATTCCGATAATGCCAATGTCAATGCGCCTTCAACATCATGTAAATTAACTATCCTGGCATGACGCAATTTGAGCGCTTGCGACAACTGTGCATAATCTGGCGTATGCAAATCAACGTAATGACGACGACCACCATACTGTGCATCCTGAATGTTTTTGATGACACCGTACCCTTTATCATTCATCAGTACGATGATCATGTCAGCCCGCTCTTGTACAGCGGTTGCTAATTCGCCTAGATTCAAGATAAAACCACCGTCACCAGCCAAACAAAAAGTTTTCTTGCCGGAACCAGTCACCGCAGCGCCAATTGCTGCACCGATACCCATCGCTAATCCCTGACCAATACCACCACCCAGAGCATGAACACCGGCTCGTGGATCAAAAATTTTCAGATAGCGATTGCCCCAGGTGCTATTCGACACTGTCACATCACGTACCCAATGAAATTCACGACCAGCTACATGCTGCAACTGTTCGACCAATGTGCCATAAGGACCAAGACCATCCATTAAAATATCTACCGCAGTGTCACGCGCCTTTTGTAGATCGCCAATGAAATTCGGGTCCACTTTCAGCAGCGCAAGCCGATCAGCTAAGCCTTTCAATACTAATTCAGAGTCTCCACACACAAAATAATCGCTGTTGTAACAACGACCTTCCGTTGAAGGGTCAACATCAATACGGTACAAAGGACGTGGCAGTTGCAACTGATATTTCAATGTTTCATTGCCACGCAAGCGTGAACCAACAACAATAACAGCATCACAAGTTTGGTAGAATTTTTCGACCGGCTTGTGCAAATTGAAAGCTCCTAGCGAGCGAGGATCATCTTCAGGTACGATGCCACGACCTTGTGTGCTAGTGACAACCCCAAAGCCAAGATCGAGTAGGCGCTGTACCTGTTTACTAGCATGACGTGCTCCACCGCCCAGCCATAACAGTGGACGCTTAGCTTTGAGAAGCCGCTCTGCCAGCTCGTCCAGAGCATGCTCCGAAGGTATGTTCTTCGGAATCGGTAGCGGAAGTAAATCTGATGGCATCGGAATCAGTGCGGCCTGAATGTCAATCGGAATTTCCACACTCACCGGTCCCATCGGAGGCGTCAACGCAGTCTGTACTGCCAGCTTAATAGTACTCATCGCGGTATCGGCACTGCGAATACGAAACGCAGCTTTGGAAATAGCCTTCAACATAGACAACTGATCTGGCGCTTCATGGATATATGCCAGGCTCTGATCAAGGTAAGGCGTTTCAATCTGACCAGTCAAATGTAACAATGGCGTACCTGCAGTCAATGCCTCAACCATAGCACCAGCAGCATTACCAGCCGCAGTACCAGTGCTGGTCAAACAAACACCAAGACCACCAGTAGTACGCGCATATGAATCCGCCATATTAGTACCCCCGGCTTCACCACGCGCGGGAATAAAACGAATCTTGCCGCGCTCACCAAAAGCATCGAGAATCGGCATGTTGTGAATAGAGATCACACCAAATGCAGCTTTAACGTTACACTGCTCGAGAAAGGCTGCGATAGCGCAACCCACGGTTACTTGATTAGTCTTATTAGGCATGACGAGAAAGTCCTCCTGAAACATCGATATGACTGCCTGTTGTATACGAAGAAAGTGGTGTCGCGAGAAACAGGATCGCACGTGCAGCTTCTT
>JAATGO010000335.1 GCA_015654605.1 Betaproteobacteria bacterium | reverse complement strand
TTGCTGATGCAGATGCTGCCTGGGAGTGCGTCAAGACATTTGAAGAAACCGCTTGTGTTATCGTCAAACATGCCAATCCTTGTGGTGTTGCAGTCGGCGCCACTCCTTTGGAAGCGTATAGCAAGGCATTGCAAACAGATCCTACCTCTGCATTTGGCGGCATCATCGCTTTTAATCAGGAGCTGGATGGCGCCACTGCAGCAACAGTAGCCAAGCAATTTGTGGAAGTGTTGATTGCTCCGGCGTTCTCGGAGCAGGCAAAGCAGGTTTTCGCAGCCAAGCAGAATGTTCGCTTGCTAGAGATTCCGCTGGGACGGGATCTTAATGTGTATGATTTCAAACGTGTTGGTGGTGGCTTGTTAGTGCAGTCGCCTGATGCAAAAAATGTACAGCTTACGGATGTCCGTGTGGTCAGCAAAAAACAACCGACGCCGCAACAATTGCAGGATTTGATGTTCGCCTGGCGCGTGGCTAAGTTTGTCAAATCGAATGCGATTGTTTTTTGCGGTAATGGCATGACATTGGGCGTGGGAGCAGGACAGATGAGTCGCATTGATTCGGCACGCATTGCCTCAATCAAAGCACAAAATGCGGGTCTGACATTAACGGGTTCTGCGGTGGCATCAGATGCCTTTTTCCCATTTCGCGATGGCCTTGATGTGGTAGTGGCTGCTGGTGCTACCAGTGTTATTCACCCGGGGGGGTCATTGCGTGATCAAGAAGTGATCGATGCTGCGGATGAGCAGGGGGTGGTAATGCTGTTAACTGGTACGCGCCATTTCCGTCATTAAGCAACAATTTTCTGTTTGGGAGATGTGATGGTTGAGCCCGTGAGAATTCTTGGTATTGATCCAGGGTTACGTACCACGGGCTTTGGTGTCATTGCACAACAAGGTAATGCTCTGAGTTATATCGCCTCCGGTACAATCAAAACGCCGGATGCCGATTTGCCATTACGGTTAAAAACGATTTTTACCAGTGTTACCGAAGTGATTGCGACTTATGCACCTGATTGTGCCGCCATCGAAAAAGTTTTTGTGAATGTGAATCCGCAATCTACCCTGTTATTAGGACAGGCACGTGGTGCGGCGATATGCGCACTAGTGTATGGCAATTTGACGGTGGCAGAATATACGGCATTACAGATCAAACAGTCCGTTGTCGGGCAAGGCAAGGCACAAAAACAACAGGTTCAGGCGATGGTGCAAAGGTTGCTTACCTTATCAGGCATGCCCGGCACTGATGCTGCAGATGCATTGGGCGTTGCAATCTGCCACGCCCATAGTGGAGGTGTTTTGAATGCCTTGAGCGCAATGGCTCCCGAATTATCCAAAAAAGGCCTGCGTGTACGCGGTGGTAGGCTAATTGGTTAATGGCCTGGAGGTGAGGTGTTCTTTTTCATACGGCTTAGTAGTGCCTGTGAGATATTGACCAGTATCAGAACAACAGCACCTGCGATGATGCCAAATAAAGCGTCGAGTAATGCGGGTGCAATAAAAGCCATGAGGGAACCCACTGCGGGTAGTGGGGCAAGCAACAGGGCGGTGGAGGCAATAGCGTGATGTATTGGTGCGATCCCATGAGTCAGTATGCCGCCGCCAACCATGAACATGGCGATAGTACCAATAACGGACAACCCTTTCATCATCCATGGCGCGGCATTGATGATGCGACGACCAATTGCCCGTTGTAGTGCTCTGAACCAGTTATTTCCATGTTGTTGTAGCAGATATAGGCCGCCATCATCGAGCTTGACAATAGCAGCCACCAGACCGTAGACACCGACTGTCATGATGATGGCGATACCAATAAGGACAATCACTTGCTGTAATAATGCAGCATGCGAAACGGTTCCGAGGGTGATGGTAATAATTTCGGCAGACAGAATGAAATCAGTGCGGATTGCACCACGTATTTTTTCTTGCTCATCAGGCCGTGGCATGCTGTCCGCTGCAGATGTCGGTTCATGGTCGGCAGATGCAGATGCTTCTTCTGGGGCGCTATTATGGTGCATGAATTGATGCGCCAGTTTCTCAAAGCCTTCATAACAGAGATAGGCACCTCCCAGCATGAGTAAGGGCGATATTAACCAGGCAGCAAATGCACTGATGGCGAGTGCAGCCGGAACGAGAATGGCCTTGTTTTTCAAGGAGCCTACTGCGACTGCCCATACCACAGGCAATTCCCGGGCTGCATTGATACCGTTGACCTGTTGCGCATTTAACGCTAAATCGTCACTCAACATGCCAGTGGTTTTTTTTGCAGCTACTTTGGTCATGGTGGCTACGTCATCCAGAATACTGGCTATGTCATCAATTAAAGCGAAAAAACTACTACCTGCCACGTTAATATCCTTGTTGTTAAAGACAATAATACTGGTGAGAAACGCATGCTTTTGCCATGCGATCGATAGTTTACGTTGATACAGTACTGTTTATGCAAACAGTACTGTATCATTTCAACATTATCTTCCATTACTTAATATCATGATTGCTCGGCTTGCAGGAATTTTGCTTGAGAAAAACCCTCCACAATTATTGATTGATTGTAACGGTATCGGTTATGAGTTGGGCGTACCGATGAGTACGTTTTACAATCTTCCCGCATTGGGAGAGAAAGTGGTTTTGCTCACACACCTGATAGTGCGTGAAGATGCACATGTATTGTATGGTTTTGGTAGCGCAGAAGAACGCGATGTGTTCAAGCAATTGATCAAGATTTCAGGAGTAGGTGCGCGTACGGCATTGGCAATTCTGTCTGGTATGTCCGTAGCGGATCTGGTGCAGGCCATTAGCTTACAAGAAGCAGGACGATTGACGCGAGTCCCTGGCATTGGCAAAAAAACGGCAGAGCGTCTGTTGCTTGAACTCAAAGGTAAGCTGGGGGCAGATTTGAGTAGTGTGGGTGGGGCAGCGTACCATGATGCTACTGCTGATATTTTGAATGCCCTGATAGCACTCGGCTATTCGGATAAAGAAGCGAGCTTGGCAATCAAACAGGTTCCAACTGATGCTACGGTATCAGAAGGTATTAAATTGGCGCTTAAGTCATTATCAAAAGTATAGGGTGTTTGATATGAGTATTCAAACGGATGACTTTTCTGAGCAGCGTATTATTGCTGCGACACCTGCCTCGGCAAATGAGGAGGCGGTTGAGCATGCATTACGCCCTAAGCAACTGGAAGAATATGTCGGTCAGGAAAAAATTCGTGATCAGCTGCAAATCTTTATTACTGCAGCACGTCAACGTCAAGAAGCGCTTGATCATACCTTGTTGTTTGGGCCGCCAGGTTTAGGCAAGACCACCTTAGCGCATATTATTGCACGAGAGATGGGTGTCAATTTACGTCAGACGTCTGGCCCGGTATTGGAACGAGCAGGGGATTTGGCTGCTTTGCTAACGAATCTGGAAGCTAATGATGTATTGTTCATCGATGAAATTCATCGTTTGTCACCTGTTGTTGAGGAAATTCTATATCCGGCGCTAGAGGATTATCAGATCGATATCATGATCGGTGAAGGTCCTGCGGCACGCTCGGTACGACTTGATCTGCAGCCGTTTACCCTGGTAGGAGCGACCACGCGTGCAGGGATGTTGACCAATCCTTTGCGCGATCGGTTTGGTATTGTGGCACGTCTGGAATTTTATACGCCACAGGAGCTGGCGCGTATCGTGACGCGTAGCGCAGCCTTATTGAATGCCCCCATTGTTCATGATGGCGCGTTGGAAATTGCCAAGCGTAGTCGGGGCACCCCTCGTATCGCGAATCGTTTATTGCGGCGTGTTCGTGATTATGCTGAAGTGAAGGGAGATGGTCGGATTACCAGGGAAACGGCAGATGCGGCGCTGGTCATGTTGGATGTTGATCCGGTTGGCTTCGACATTATGGATAGAAAATTGCTGGAGGCCGTGTTGTTCAAATTCAATGGAGGTCCGGTGGGCTTGGATAATTTGGCTGCAGCCATTGGTGAGGAGCGTGACACGATTGAAGATGTGTTGGAGCCGTACCTGATTCAGCAGGGATATCTGCAGCGCACGCCGCGTGGACGAATTGCGACGTCCATGGCGTATAGTCATTTTGGGGTAGCGGTACCACAAACTGGTTCTAATGGAGAACTTTGGGCTGGTTGAATTTATTTCCATAAAGAAATAAAATAAAGGGAAAAAGCTAAAGTTCCCTTTTTCACTTGTGTAAAAATTAATCGTCATTGACAATGAATAGTCATTAACTATCTTCAATGTGTGGATTTCCCATGCTGATGTCTAGCCAAGCTAGTTGTTATGCACATCGACTTTTGGATGCGCGTGCTCATTCCAGGCTGTTGCCGTTGCTTTCCTCCTCCGCGCCGTTATCTGAGGAGGATGCCTACGATATTTATCGCAATATCATAGACGTACGTATAGCGCAGGGCGAACGGATCATTGGCCGTAAAATTGGATTTTCTATCCTTAAAAACGGTGACAGTCACGGTATTACCAATGGAGATGTGGTCACCCCGATTTGGGCGCCTATTTATGATACGACTGTGCGATACGCAATCGATAATCATGGTGTGCAAAATTTGGCGGGTGCAGTACAGCCGCGTATTGAGCCAGAAATTGTTTTCAAGTTGAGAAAGACACCATCTCCTGATGTTACTTTAGATCAACTGGCAGAATGCATCGAATGGATGGCGCACGGGTTTGAAATTGTGGTGTGTCCATTTCCTGGTTGGGAATTTACCTTGGCAGATTCTGTGGCGGCATTTGGGTTGCATGGAGTACTGATTATTGGTGAGCCGCACATGCTTTCGTCAGCGACTCGCCATAATTTGTCTTATATTTTGGGTAATGCTAGCGTTTCTTTGTCGTGCGATACTGATAGTGGTAGTACTTTGCGTGCGGCCGGGTTTTGTAATGATGAGTTGGATAGTCCCTTGCATGCGTTGTGGCGTTTGCATCATTTGCTTAATAAGCAGACCCAATTTGAGTCGTTACATGCAGGAGAAATTATTACTACCGGGACATGGACCGCACCTTGCCCAATTCAGGCCGGAGAAACCTGGATTACCGCATTTTCCGGCGTTGCTTTGCCTGGATTGACGGTGACGTTTGTCTAATTCAGCACATCAAACACACCAAACGATTTGGGTGGATGCCGATGCATGTCCCGGCGCCATTAAGGAAATTTTATTTCGGTTAGCTGATCGTACGCATATTCCTGTGCGATTAGTGGCGAATCGTTTTCTTCGTACGCCTCCTTCGCCTTATATTTCAGCGATTGTGGTACCTGCTGGTTTTGATGTGGCAGACAATGAGATTGTTCGTCGTTTGCATGCAGGGGATTTAGTCATCACTGCAGATATACCATTGGCCGCAGAAGCAATTGAAAAAGGTGCGGCGACGCTGAGTCCGCGTGGAGAATGGTATACGGAAGATAATATACAGGAGCGTCTGCGTGTGCGGAAAATGCTGGAGGAGATGCGTGATAGCGGGATAGAAACAGGTGGGCCATCTGCCTTCAGCCAGAGTGATAGCCACACCTTTGCCCGCCAAATTGATAAATGGGCACAACAGCGTTAGGGGGCATATCGTTTCTTATCGTGACCTGGCGCGAGGGTTTGACTTATTGCTCACGAATCCATGTCTGGCTTCGCCCTAGCAGGGGCATACCAATATAGCCACGTACCTGAAGTTCTTTACCATCGTTGAGGACGCGGAGTTTGCACTTGTACTCTTTGCCGTTAGCCGGGTCAATAATCGTTCCTCCAGTATATTCGTCGCCATCTTTTTTCAGACCAGAGAGAATGGGCAAGCCGATAATAGGCTGATTGTTGAGTACGCCTTCGCATTTTGTGCAAAGTGGATTCTGCTCTTCTTCCGGTGCACGAAATAGTTTTTCTATTTTTCCCTGCAATTGTCCATCAGTTTCAGTGATACGGATCAGTGCTTTGGGTTTGCCACTGGCATCGTCAATATTTTTCCATAAACCAACGGCGGGACTGTCTGCCCACGCATTGCATGCTATCAGAGAGAAGCATACACCTACGGCTGAGATGAAAGTTTTCATGATGTCTCCATTTATAGTTTGAACAGATAGTCTACATGGGTTTTTTAAGAAAAGCACAGGTGTTCTTATTCGGTGTTTAATAGCGTAGTACGTGGAGAACTATGACTAGAACGTATTCATGCCTATTGATGAAATGTGCCCTAGTAACTTCATGTCCATGATAGGACGTTGCTCAAGATGACATGAGTCATCCTTTTTCAACTCAATGACGTGTGTCGGCTTAGTATTGTGCGGGCACGCGAATTTCTTGTTGGCGCTTAATAATCACCGTCAGAAAGAGCGCAATATTAATAGCATAAAAAGGATATAACTCCCACCACATAAAGATGACATCAACCAACCCCAGCACAAAAAAACTCAGGCACAGTATCAGTCCCATTGCGGCAGTGCAGCGAATTTCCTTGTCTTGATGGCGATGCATCGCCTGTGCAAAATAATAGAGGGGGACGAAGTAGAGTGCAAGGATGGCAATTAAGCCGAATATGCCAAACTTTGTCATCATGAACAAAATGTCATTATGGGAATGCGGTAGGGTTGCCACAATGGGGGAAATAATTTTTTGTTGGGCAAGTTTCTCTAACTCACTGGAGAAATGCTCGGCACCGATTCCGACAATGGGATGCTGCGTAAAAAGTATCCATGATCCATGCCATATCTGAAAACGTTGTCCGAGGGAGGTATCTTTGTAAGTTTTGATAATGTATTCATTAATATCACTTTTCGCTTCATCTATGCGGGTTTGCGCTTCATGACTAAAAAATCCTGCAAGAACTAGAATAGCGCTAGCAAATATAAGAATAAGCCGGCCCCGATGGTCACTTATTTTCAAGAATAAAGAGTAAGCGATGATGAGTACGATAGGTATGGTAGCCCAGACGCCACGGGACAGCGACCAATAGGCGCAGAGTAAACCAGAACAACAGGCAAGCACCTTGAGTACGATAGTCAATTTTTCCTGTTGGCGGTTCCATCCGATGGAAAAAATGGCAAAAAATCCAAGCAAAAGGCACATTTCACCATAGATAATAATGGGGATAAAATCAGTACCGTAACGATAACTTCCTCCGAGAGTCAGGGCATACATTTTGATCGTGGCAAAGGCGATGCCTGTAATGATGGCCCATTGGGTCATTTTCAGATACCGCAGTGGTAGACATTGGAGAAGCCAGAAAATGAAAACAAAAAATGCGATCCGGGATGGCAGATCGTAGCCACGGCTATGAAAATCTCCTGCACCAATCTGGTGCGCCAGTACGGCGAGTAAAGGGCCGGCCATTGTCAAATGGAGTGGCCAGTATTGTTGGCATATTTGCTTGAATGATGCGCGGTGGCTACGACTGCAGGCAAGGCTGATGAGAGCAATTAAAATCAACAATACAAAAATGCTACCTGCCGTTCGATCGACTACCAATGCTAGTAAATAAAATAACGATAGTAGTGTGATGGCGATAAGATTCTGGTAAATCATTTAACCATGATACTTTCTGTATAAGCAAATCTGGGAAGGGGATACTGCATGTGCGAGTTGTTCAATTGATTAATGCAACGGTAAGGTCTTTGATGGGATGTTCTTTTTTTTAAGGCGTTCTATTCGCCGCGCAGCAAGATATTTGATATGCCAATAAATACCTGCTATAAGCTGATGTTGGAGTACGAGGAATTTGGAAAATAGTCTCAAATCATGGGCTGTTTTTGGAGTATCTAGTGGCATATCCATCCATGGTGACAGTGTCTGATAGGCGAGAAATATTGATTTTGAGTCATGTAGACACCAATTTTGCCAAGGTTTAACAGGCCCTGTGAAGTGCACAAGAACTGCAGAGTCTGGCAGTTTAGTATGAGACAGTCCTTTGATGAGAAGCGCAGATAAATTCATACGATGATTCCATTTTTCATCGATGTATGTCACTTGCCCATTAAGTACAATATTTAAGGCATCCTGATCAGGGAAAACGAGGTTGTCGTATGTTGATAGAATAGTGAGGGTTTTATTTTGTATGTCATGCATTACCCAATTATCGACATTGATATACATGACCCCTGA
>JAATGO010000163.1 GCA_015654605.1 Betaproteobacteria bacterium | reverse complement strand
TAATGAATCACTGATTGTTGAATTGTATTCTCGTTAATTTGTAGTAGTTTTATGCCCGCCGGTTGCCCGGCGGTTTTTCCGACATGCCATCAGCCTTATCGGTGTAACGAGCCGAGGGTATTGAAAAGGACATTTCATGCAAAATAGTTTGTTAAAGCCACGTATCATAGAGGTAGAACCACTGGGAGCCGGTCACGCTAAAGTTGTGATGGAGCCGTTTGAACGTGGCTACGGCCACACCTTAGGTAATGCGTTGCGTCGAGTGCTGCTGTCGTCAATGACTGGTTATGCTCCAACTGAAGTGACCATCGCTGGCGTTGTACACGAATATTCATCACTGGATGGCGTGCAAGAAGACGTTGTCGATATCCTGTTGAATCTCAAGGGTGTCGTGTTTAAACTGCATAATCGTGATGAAGTCACGTTGACTTTGAAAAAAGAAGGTGAAGGCGTTGTGTTGGCGTCGGATATTGAGCTGCCGCATGATGTTGAATTGATTAATCCAGATCATGTTATTGCTAATTTGACCGCAGGTGGCAAATTGGATATGCAGATCAAGGTCGAAAAAGGCCGTGGATATGTGCCAGGTAATGTTCGTCGCTTAAGCGAAGATGCCAATAAAACTATTGGTAGAATTATTCTGGATGCATCGTTTTCTCCAGTGCGTCGCGTATCCTACGCTGTGGAGTCAGCACGCGTTGAACAACGTACTGACCTTGATAAGCTGGTGATCAATATCGAAACTAATGGTGTTCTGACTCCAGAAGAAGCGATTCGTCAATCAGCACGGGTATTGGTTGATCAATTGAATGTGTTTGCAGCTTTGGAAGGAACAGAAGCAACAACTGAAACTCAAACACGTGTACCACAGGTCGATCCGATTCTGTTACGCCCAGTGGATGATCTGGAATTGACAGTTCGTTCAGCCAACTGCCTGAAAGCAGAAAATATTTATTACATTGGAGATCTGATCCAACGTAGTGAAAATGAATTGTTAAAGACACCGAATCTGGGACGTAAATCTCTCAATGAAATCAAGGAAGTTTTGGCTTCCCGTGGGTTGACTTTGGGAATGAAGCTTGAAAGCTGGCCGCCTGTCGGTCTGGAGAAATAAACTTATCGACGTAGATGATCATCAAGATCACCTGCGTCGTGCAGTGCCTATGATTGGTATACAGTGAAGTTGTAATGTAGTGAGTATTTTAGGTATCAAACTGGTAGTCAACAAAAACTGAAAATTAGCAATAAACCATACTTCACCGGTCCGCGATATGAAGAAATATCGATAGAAGAACTGGGTTAAAACTGAAAACTGAAAGGAATCATTATGCGTCACCGTCATGGTCTTCGTAAATTAAATCGTACTTCCTCACATCGTTTGGCGATGTTACGTAATATGACAGTCTCTTTACTGCGTCATGAGGCAATTAAAACAACTTTACCAAAAGCGAAAGAATTACGTCGTGTTGTTGAGCCTATTCTGACATTAGGCAAGACTGACAGCGTAGCGAACAAGCGTCTTGCATTCAATCGTCTGCGTGATCGTGAAATCGTTGGTAAGTTATTCTCCGAACTTGGTCCACGGTATGCAGCACGTAATGGTGGATATCTGCGTATTCTCAAGATGGGTTTCCGTGTTGGTGACAATGCTCCAATGGCCTTCGTAGAGCTGGTTGATCGTCCTGTCAGTGACGAAGCTGAAGCACCAAGCGTTGAATAAACATTTTCCCGTTTACCTTTTGGTGCGATTGCGGCCGGCTACTGTATTACCCAAAGTCACCAATTTGCTTCAAGAGAGTTGCTAAACTGAAAACCAGGTCTTTGCCTGGTTTTTTTATGGGCGCTGGTTTGCTGGCCGTGCTATTGATATCTCGCAGTAAGATCAGGGTGTTTCTCAACTATGGTGTTGCGTATCATGTTGACCGTTATTTCATGGCCTTATCGTGGATGCGTTTTCCCACTGGCTAGATCGTTTCGACAATTAGTACCCGTCTCATAGCGGATTGAAATAGAATGGACGGTAGCAATGCCTATGCACTGTCAGGTGCACATCATCATGTGTGCTCGCAGAGGTCTTCTGACAGATGATGATGGCTAATAAAGATGCTCTCCCATCGCTGGAGAAACTAGACATGCTCTTCATCTGTACAGCTTGTATGGCCTGTATAGGCTAAATTAAGTGCAGTATTTCTTCTCAACAGTGTTTCAGCTAGGAACGAGTATGCAGGAACAGCCGATCCTTGTATTAAGTAATCTTCCCGAGTCGTCTGTGGCGATGGATGTAGCGAAAGCCTTGGTAGAGCAGCGTTTAGCCGCTTGTGTCAATATTATGCCAGGAGTGCAGTCGATTTATCGATGGCAGGGGCAGATTGAGCAGGATAGGGAAGTGACTCTAATCATTAAATCAGTACGTAGTCGATATGCTGAGCTGGAGACCGCCATCAAATCAGCGCATCCTGCTAACGTGCCAGAAATTATTGCTGTGCCAATTATTGCAGGCTTGCCAGACTATTTGCATTGGCTAACAGAAGAAACCAAAGAAAAGAAAGATATCAGGAATGAATGACATGTGGAAGTCTTGTTTGCTGAAATTATCTACGTATACAAAGGGTCGTCAATACCGCCTTATTTACATCCGGCTGTTGATGCTGCTGACTTTGTTATGCTCCACATTGGTACAGGCACAGGAGTATCTGGCGCCAGATGCAGCGTTCAAGTTGTCGGCACATATGGTGGATGCCAAGACAGTGGAGGTGACATATATCATCGCTGACGGTTATTACATGTATCGCGATCGCTTTCATTTCCAGGCAGAAGGAGCAACGCTGGGAGTACCGCAGTTTCCGCCAGGGCATGTGAAATATGATGTTAATTTCCAGAAAGAAGTAGAGACGTATCGTCAGCGTGTCGATATTCGGATTCCCGTTGATGCAACTGGTAAATTTACGTTGATTGCCACAGGACAGGGCTGCGCTGATCGCGGTTTATGTTATCCGCCGATGGATGAAACTCTCAGCTTATCGCCAGAGATGATTGGCAAAACAACTGAATTCACTGCAACAGCACCGCCAACCAATACCTCCGTTTCTTCCTCCGATATGGGGGGAATCGTAGCGGCGTTACAGGGGAGGAAGTTGCTGAAAATTTTGTTCCTGTTCTTTGTCCTTGGCATTGGTTTATCGCTGACACCTTGTGTTTTACCGATGATGCCCATTTTGTCCTCCATCATTGTTGGCGAAGGTGGACAGCAAACGCGCTTACGTGGTCTATTGCTGTCGGTCGTGTATTCCTTTGGCATGGCACTGGTCTATACGATTCTTGGTGTGACTGCAGGATTATTGGGAGAGGGATTGTCAGCATCTTTACAGAATCCTTGGGTTTTAGGATTGTTCGCTGTGTTGATGGTGGTGTTGGCACTGTCGATGTTTAATGTGTATCAACTGCAATTACCTCCCGCATTACAGACACGTCTTTCATTTGTTTCAGAAAAACAGAGCGGAGGGAAGCTGCTGGGCGTTTTTATCATGGGAGCCATTTCAGCATTGATCGTGGGACCTTGTGTGGCGGCACCTTTGGCGGGAGCGCTTGTGTACATCAGTCAAACACGTGATGTGGTCATCGGTGGCAGTGCCTTGTTTGCCATGGCTGTCGGGATGAGCGTGCCATTGCTGCTCATCGGCGCATCAGCCGGTGCGTTATTACCACGCGCAGGAATGTGGATGGAATCGGTTAAACGTCTTTTCGGAGTGTTAATGCTAGCCACCGCATGGTGGATGGTTTCTCCTATTATCCCTGCTGCACTGTATGTTGTCGGGTGGGCAGTGTTAGGTATTGGGTATGGTGCTTATTTGTTATGGGGGCAAGTGGGAGGATGGTTACTTAAGGCGTGCGGTCTTGCTATTACCACTTTGGGCATTTTGCAATTAGTCAGCGTTACCACAGGTGGACGTGATCCATTGTCTCCTCTCTCACATTTAGCGGGAGCACCGACAGCGCAGACAAATTTTGTTCCTGTTACCTCCAGTGCTGAGTTGGATAAGGCCTTGGCGCAAAGCAAGGGAAAAATCGTGATGCTCGATTTTTATGCTGACTGGTGTGTATCATGCAAAGACATGGAGAGACTGACATTTCCCAATGCACGCATTCAAGAGAAATTCGCCAACATGATATTGCTGCAGATTGATGTGACGGCTAACAATAACAATGATAAAGAGATGTTGAAGCGATTCCACTTATTTGGGCCACCAGCAATTATCTTCTTTGATACCAATGGTAAAGTGCTGGCGGATAAAAGTGTCATTGGCTATCAGGACGCGTCGCAATTCTTACAGACACTCGAGGCGTTGTGAGCACTGTAGGGGCGATGCATGCCATGGCTATGTCTCATGATTATCGCTAGAAACGATAGGAAATTCTTCTGTCAGCATTTGTGTCACAGGTGTTAGCGTGCTGCCATGTCGAGTGACTAGCTGATAGGGCTCGCTACGAGAATGCAGGGCGAGAGGCAAGATACATGTCATGCCAAATCGAGTACAGAATTGTGCAACATCGATAGACATGAGCGCGACAAATGACGGGTTTTTCTGTAGTAGAGACAACGTGGTAAATGCTGATGTTGTTTCCATTAAATGAATGGGAAAGCGTAGGTTGGCTGCATGAAACTCTCGTTCTAATAAGACACGCATTGGCATGTTCGCAGAGTAGACGACCCAGCGAGAATGGGCAAGGTCAGCTAATTGGAGTTTTTTTCTGGTGGATAGTGGATGGTTGGCGTTGGCGACTACGGCCAGCTTTTCCTGATGAATGTCGACGCTATCATATAAATGTGGTTGCTGGCTGATGCTGGTACGACAGATGGCAATATCCAGGCGACCTTGATCCAGCAGGCGCAACAGACGGGCACTAGTATCTTCCACGATTTCTACCGACAATGCTGGTTGCTTTTCCAGCAACCGTGACAAGGCATCTGTGGCTAGGGGAACTGCCCCCATGATCACACCTAACGCTAGACGGCCGCCATGGCCTTGCTGGATGCCAATCATTTCCTCTCGCAGATGTGCCAGATCCGTATGAATGACGCGTGCGTAGCGAATGACACAATGCCCCAGATTAGTAGGTTCCATGCCGCGATTAGTGCGCGTAAACAGTTGTGCCCCCAAGGTCGTTTCGACCTCCTGTAGTGCTTTGCTGGCACCAGGCTGAGTCAGGGCAACCTGCTCTGATGCTTTCAATAGAGAGCCGTGCTCAGCCAGAGCGATGATCAGGCGCAACTGTTTCAGATGCAGACGTGAGGTGATGGAGTGGAGTGGTGGGATCATCATCTATGAATAAAAGTGATAGCTGTATCAAAACATCTCATTGGTCAGAATGGCTGTGTTGTCATAAAGTTTCATATAAACATTCTTACGATAACAAAGAGCGGATATATAAAAACGATCAAGAATCCCGTAGCAGGTGGATTTAAAGGTATCTTACTGCAGGATATAGTGGCTGATTTTCCTGCCAGACAGCAGCATTCAAACCTGCATCGGCGTTCATGATGAAACCAATTGTAGAGACAAGTATAACTTTAAGGCTAGAACATGGCGTTGATTAATTATATTACCCAAGTTCAATTTGGGGATGGTGTATTGAGCGTATTGCAGCAGGAGTGTGATCGTATTGGCATTCGTCGCCCATTGATTGTGACGGATGCTGGTATTCGGGCGGCTGGCCTGATTGATCGTGTATTGGCGCAACTTAAGCAGAGCAGCGCAGCAGATATCTTTGATCAGACGCCACCTAATCCAAATGAGGCTGCGGTACGCGCTGCTGTTGCTATGTATCGAGATGGTGGCTTTGACGGCATTATTGCTGTGGGTGGAGGGTCTTCTATCGACTTGGCAAAGGGGCTTGCTGTCTGTGCGACACATACTGGGGCATTGAAATCGTTTGCTGTCATTGAAGGTGGTATGAGCAATATTACCGCAGCGACAGCGCCAGTAATTGCTATTCCTACTACTGCGGGAACCGGTAGCGAAGTTGGTCGTGGTGCCATTCTTATTCTTGATGATGGTCGTAAGGTTGGTGTGCTATCGCCATACCTGGTGCCTCGTGTTGCCATTTGCGATCCAGAATTGACGCTAGACTTACCACCATTACTGACGGCAGCAACAGGCATGGATGCCATCGCACATTGTATGGAAACATTTATGTCCCCTGCTTTTAATCCTCCTGCCGATGGTATTGCACTTGATGGCTTGTGGCGCGCATGGGGACATATAGAAAAAGCGACTATACAACCGCATGATCGTGAAGCGCGTCTTAATATGATGAGTGCATCCATGCAAGGAGCAATGGCCTTCCAGAAGGGTCTCGGTTGCGTACATAGCTTGAGTCATTCCTTGGGAGGAATTAATCCGCGCTTACATCACGGGACATTAAATGCTATTTTTTTGCCAGCGATTATTGCGTTTAACCAAGAAGCAGAATCGATGCAGAAAGAACAGAAGCTGGAGCGTATGGCACATGCCATGCATTTGACGGATGCTGCGGAAATCGGAAATGAGATCAACCTAATGACCAGGCGTTTGGGGTTGCCATCAGGATTGCAGGAATTGGGAGTGACACGTGAGATTTTTCCCAAAATTATTCAGGGAGCGTTAGCAGATCATAGCCACAAGACCAATCCACGTGTTGCTTCGGAAGACGATTATCGTCGTATGTTAGAAGCGTCAATGTAGCTTTTACCAGGCCGTTAAGCGATGATCACAGCGACGAATGTACGCGAATTTGATATCCAGTACCTACGTAGTAAAACAGAATTAGGAACGTATGATGGCAAGTATTCTTGGACATAATTATATCGGTACACAGCGCAGTGGAAATGGCAGTGTCTTGTTGCACAGCATTGCTGCGGTAGATGGAGAGAAATATCCAGTGGTATTTGTAGAGGCGACTGAACAGGAAATTAATGCAGCGGTGCGTGCGGCTCAGCAATCTTATCCAGCATATCGTGCTTTATCCGCTGAGGCGCGCGCTGTTTTTCTTGAGACAATTGCGGAAGAAATCGATGCATTGGGAGATGATTTTATTGCAGAAATCGTGCGTGAAACTGCATTGCCAGTAGCACGATTAAAAGGGGAGCGCAGCCGTACCAGTAACCAGATGCGTTTGTTTGCCAAAGTGTTGCGTCGTGGTGATTTTTACGGAGCGCGTATTGATACGGCATTACCAGAACGGCAGCCATTGCCGCGTCCAGATTTACGGCAATACAAGATTGGTGTGGGGCCAGTTGCTGTGTTTGGCGCGAGTAATTTCCCTCTGGCGTTTTCAGTCGCGGGAGGTGATACCGCCGCCGCACTTGCCGCAGGTTGTCCGGTGGTATTTAAGGCGCATGGTGGTCATTTGGTGACGTCAGAATATGTCGCAGATGCTGCCATGGTGCATGGCGGCCCCTATCCAGCAACATCTGATATGCGTGGCACTTCGGTGGGCTCGTTGGCAATAGAAAGATTTTTACGTCCAGTGTGTTATCAAAATTATCCCGACACATTGTTGCCAGCAGCATTACAGAATACTAACCCACTGGGTATTTTGCGTCTGATTAATAGTGAACATACGCGTGCAGCAGTGTAGGATGCTTGTCGCAACAATCAGTCAATGCGAAACTAACTTGAGTGCAAGGAAGAAGTAGAAATGAAGGAGTAAAAAAAGAAAGAAGAGATTGTGAGAGGGGGAATGTCGCCAACGGCATGTAATATGCTGCTGACAGTAGCCTTTTCATAAAAAATAAATAAGGAGACAATGGTGAAAAATATGTTAAGCAAAGTCGTGCTATCCATCAGTATGGCACTGACTTGTATTGGTAATGTACAGGCTGCTGGAGATGTGATTAGAATTGGTTTTATTACTGATATGTCGGGAACCTATGCTGACTTTGATGGGCAAGGTGGTATTGAGGCCATCAAAATGGCGATTGCTGATGCTGGTGGCAGTATTAATGGCAAGAAAATTGAATTGGTGACAGCAGATCATCAGAATAAAGCCGATATTGCTGCCAATAAGGCGCGTGAGTGGTTTGATCGTGGTGGCGTCGACATGTTAATCGGCGGTGTGAATTCTGCTGCTAGTCTTGCCATGGGGCAGGTTGCGGGAGAAAAAAAGAAAGTTTTTATTTCCGTAGGTGCTGGTACCACACGCCAGACCAATGAGGAATGTAATGCTTATACTATTCAGTATGCTTATGACACGACGGCTTTGGCTAGAGGAACTGGCGCTGCCATTACTAAGCAAGGAGGACTGTCGTGGTATTTTCTTACTGCTGATTATGCGTTTGGTACCTCATTGGAAAAAGATACTTCCGATGTGATTAAAACAGGCGGAGGTAAGGTACTGGGACAGGTACGCGTGCCATTAGCAACGTCTGATTTTTCCTCATTTCTATTGCAGGCACAGGCATCTAAAGCACAAATTCTCGGTCTGGCTGTTGCGGGTGGAGATGTGATCAATGCCATTAAGGCAGCCAATGAATTTGGGATTA
>JAATGO010000414.1 GCA_015654605.1 Betaproteobacteria bacterium | reverse complement strand
CTAGTCAATTTCATGATTAAAGATGCGGATGCAGCATTATCGAAGTGCAAATCTTTCTTATAAAATCATTTCAATTTCGTTAAATGACGAGTAATTCCCGCACTAGATGGCGTTATGCATGGCTATTCGATGTATCATTGGCGCTCATATTGATTAGGTAGATGCTACTAGGCATACATTACATTGTTTTGCCGTACCGAGAGCCAAACTGTGATGAAAAAAGACAATGCTCCTCCTGCCCATGATCAGGAAAAATCGGCAGACCCAGCTTGGGATAGTGCCTGGGCTTGGGTGAGGCGTCAACACCAGCCAGATGGCTTTAATGAAGTAGCACAACGCGAGTTTGTATCCTGGATTACTGCAGATTCTCAACATAAAGTGCTCTATGAAAAAGCCGCTAAGCTTTGGCTGCTGACTGGTCTTGTTCCTCCAGCCAATGATGTACCGATTCCCGGTTCCGATCGCGACGACTTTACGTCAGAGAAATGACTAAATAGGTGTTTATCCTCCTATTATTTCTCAATAGGGGTGAAGAAAAGACGTCTGACAGCACTTAATAGCGTTGCTCGTCCTCTGAAACGTTACTAAACCCACGTATCATTTCTAAGCCAACAACTGAGCCGACGGTATGAAGTAGGCCAGTCGGGCAATATTGCTGTTGGGAAAAAGGCACTGAAGGCTTTACCTTTGATTTTTTCTGGCTCCAGCTGCGGCTCAACAAGTAACAATAATGTTCTGTTGCCAATATTGAAGTGCTCTAGGTTAATATCGCTGTTCCATGCGATGATGTGCGTTATTTGGTTCCATTTTATATTGAATTACTTTTCTGTCTTTGATGTCTGCTGATCAAACAAAAGTGTCGTCGTTAACCAGCCGTTTGGCGCTGTGTTGGCGTATGCTTCACCGTAGCTGGTTCCATGTGAATGCCGCAACTTGTCGTGTTCTGAGTTTGGCTTTCCGCGTGCTTATCGTAGTGTACTTCCTGTTCTGTGTGCTGTTTTTGAGTTTGCGTTATGGCATTTTTCCGCAGATAGATCAATATAAGACGCAGTTAGAGCATGTGGTGTCGAATGTTGTTGGGAATCCGGTCACCATAGCTGGCATTTCAGCGTCATGGAAAGGTCTACGTCCGCAATTGACCATGACAAACCTAGTGGTGCACGATCAAGATGGAAAAGATGTTTTGGTATTGCCGCAAGTCTTGGCAACGGTGTCTTGGGCAACGTTGACGGGGCGTTTGCAATTGTATCGCCTCACAATCGAGCAACCCGATTTGTCAATTGTGCGCGACACTTCGGGCCGGATGCGCATTACTGGTTTGCCTGTCTCTCATGATGATGATAATAGCTCAGTGGCAGAATGGATTCTGTCGCAGCGTGAAATTATAGTGAGAGATGGGAAGGTGCGTTGGCGCGATGATTTACGCAATGCACCGGAACTCACGTTTAACAAGGTGACTATTGCCTTGCGTAACGGTTGGCGTCGGCACAGGTTTGCACTTAAGGCTACTCCGCCTTCTGCCTATGCAGCTCCTTTGGATATTCGCGGTAATTTCTATTCCCCAGGTTTTACACATAAAGCATCAGATTTTTCCATGTGGAAAGGAATTTTGTATGGTGATTTCCGCGATACGGATTTTGGGGCATGGAAGACGTATGTTGACTATCCTATTGACATAGCACGAGGTACAGGTGCTGTACGTGCCTGGTTGGAATTGGATAAGGCGCAAGTCGTTGATTTGACGGCAGACGTCAACCTTTCTGATTTATCTGCCCGCTTTGGAAAACAACTTGATCTGTTTCAGCTGCGTAGTGCAAAGGGACGTATTTCTGTCGGTGAGACCATGGTTGCGGATGAGAATGAAGGTATGCCGACTTTTGGTGCCAATGGCCATTCAGTGGCATTGACGAATTTCTCATTGCAGACAGAGGATGGCACGGTATTGCCACCAACGACTCTCAGTGAGAGTTTTATTCCAGCCAGTCCATTGAATCCAGAGAAAACTAGTGTGCAGGCAAAATTTTTGGATCTGCAAATGCTATCTAGTATTGCATCGCGCTTGCCGTTGTCTGCATCACAACGCCGTTTGCTGGCGGATCTTAATCCACGTGGTCATCTGACAGATTTTAACTTGCAATGGCAAGGAGAATATCCCGAAGTTTCTTCTTATCGCGTGAGTGGTCATTTTCAAGGTCTGGGGTTGAATGCGCAAGCGCTTCGCGTGGTCAAGGGAACTGCACAAGTGGCAAATACGGCAGTTGCCGCTGTGGGCATACGTCCTCCGTTACCAGGATTTTCCAATCTCACTGGACAGGTTGATGCCAGTGAGAAAGGCGGACAACTGGTGTTGGATTCAACGCATTTCTCATTTAATTTGCCAGCATATTATGCTGCGACTGACTTGCCTGTCGAACAGTTGAAGATGCGCGCACGCTGGGCTCTGCAGCAAAACCAGTCTCTGCTATTCAATATAGATGATATGTCCTTTGCGGTGGATGGCGCATCCGGCACACTGAGTGGTTCGCAACTAATCTATTTACAGGGGAAATCGGCTGGAAATATCGACATGAAGATGCATGTCAATACGTTGGAGTTAAGTAAAGTTGGGCGTTATTTGCCCATGCAGGTGTCAGCCCGTGTACGGGACTGGGTATCGGGTGCTTTGCTGGCGGGCACAGCTCGAGAT